>JAVHLY010000018.1:24089-59207 GCA_031081585.1 Armatimonadota bacterium | reverse complement strand
CTCCGGCGAGCCCTACAGCAAGCCATGGGGAGGGAGGTGACAGCGGCGTGATCATGCCGGCGCCTTCCCGAATCTCAACGAACTTTGGTATTGACTCCCGCCACCAGTACCATCGCGGTAGTTTCACTCATCGCGTATCACCTCCTTCCTTTCGGATTCCTCAATCGCGTACTCCCACCCGGACCTTGAGCCACCCGGGTACGAAGGACTCGAACTTCGAGTCGCGCTCGGCGAGCTCGATGTACCGGACGCACTGGAGGGAATCGAGCGCGCGCAGGACGCAGAGCCGATACCAGGGCGCGAGGGAGAGCGCCCGCCTCAAGGCGTCGATGGTCCGGGGGCCGACCACGCCGTCCACCACGAGGTCGGGGTATTTTGTACCCTTCCCGTTCAGGACGTTGAGCGTCCGCTGAAGGAACTTCTTGGCCACGGCCAGCCCGCAGTTGACGCCCGTGTCGAAGAGCTCCTCGGCGATCTCCTGGTCCGGGATCTCGTCACCCTTGAGGTCGTCCCAGTACCTGCGCCGATAGATGTCGAGGACCTTCGGGTACGGGATGTCGCGCATCGGGCCGGCGTAGCCGTTCCCGAGGGCGACCCTGCGCGTGACGCCGAAGTTGGTCTCGCCGCCGGGGTCGTCCGGGTGGTTCACGTATCCCGTCCGGCCGGGCACGGGCCGGCCGTCGGAGCCAAACTCGACTCCCTCGTGCCGCAGGACCTTGAGGATCGCCCGGTCGAAGTCGGCCATCGCGGTCACCTCATGACCCGTTCGAGGAGCAGCGCCAGGAGCGCGATGAGCGTCCCGTAGAAGAAGAGGCGAAGAGCCAGCCACAGGCGGCCGTACTCCTCTCGATTCGCCTCCGCGTCGGCCTTCTTCCCCACCTGCTCGAACAAGGTCCCGATCTCCGTCTCGTGGACCCGCACCTTCTCGAAGTACTCCCGGTCGGTCTCCTCGCGGCCGTTCAGGTGGTCGATCACCCGCTCGACCTTCTCCTCGAGGCGTGGCAGGACGCCGTTGAGCTCACCGCGCAGCCGCTGGAAGCCCTCGCGCACCTCGGAGAGGGACTCCGTGTTCCTCTCCAGAGCCTGGCGGAGGTCGCGGGCCTCCACTTGGAGGCCGGTCACGTCCGCTTGCAGTTTCGAAGAGCGATCCGCCTGGCTCATGTCAGCGCTCCGCTACGAACCGAACGGCCCGCTCGGGCTCTCAATGTCCTCGAAGTAGCCGTAGGAGCCGACCCTATGCGCGTCTACCGAGCCGCCGCCGAGCTGCTGGAAGTGCAACTGGAAGCTGTTATCCGGGATGAGGATGTAGGGGCCTTCCTGCACGGCGCCGAAGCCCTCGAAGCCCATGCCGGACGCTCCGAGAGCCACGTGAGCCGCGGGCCGCACGCGGATGTGCGACTCAACGTCGTACATGACGAGGATGGCCGACGCGGTCGGCGGCATGAAATTGGCCACGCTCACGGTCAGGCCGCCGCCCACGCCGCCGTTGACGATGTCATTCTGGTTCTCGAGCCCAGAGAACGCGCCCGAGCCCGCGGCGTCCCGCCAGACGGTCAGGTTCTTTGACCGGGTGAAGCACCGGAACTTGCCGACTTGGCGGCGCACGCTCCCGACAAACAGCGCGGCCAAGGTGGGATGTCGTCCGATCTTTGTGGGGATCGTCTTGGAGAGAAAGGCGGTGAAGTTCGTGGCCGGATCGGGTTCCGGCTTGACGTAGACGTAGTACCAGGTGTTGTCCGTGGCCGTCTGCCCCGACTCCAGGTTGAAGGTGAGGTTGATGTTGAGGCCCGCCGTATTCGCGCGGACCTCGGCGTCGACCGAGATCTGGCCGGGCTCGACGCGGATCGTCTGCTCGTCGATCCAGGCCAGCCGGCAGCCCCGCACGCCGTCGAGGAAGCTCAGGGTGTCCAGCTTCACCTTGTCCGCGACCGACATGAACCCGGCCTCGGTCGGCGTGGCGGCGGCATGTTCGGCCCCTCCGAGACCCCGGTGCGGCGAGCCGTCGAGAAGGTCGGCGTCCAGGCCCGAGCCCGCGCCGTCCACGGTCTTCAGGGCGTCGAGGATCTCCTGGGCCGTCTGGTCCGCCGTCGCGCCCGCTTCGATGCCGTCGAGCTTGGCCTTGTCGGCGGCGCTCATGGCCCCGCGCGCCGCGGGCGTCGCGTCGTTGATCCCGAGGGGGATGTCGCCGGCCGTGCCGCCGCCGGTGAGCGGCGCGGCGGGCGTGATCTTGGTGATACCCTTGAATGAGCCGTCGTCGTTCAGCATCACGTCGAGGCGCTCGTCGAGCGACGGCTTGGTGCCGCGCGCCGTTACCACTTCGCTTCGGACCGGAGCCACGATGCTGTCGGCCTTCGAGACTGTGGCGATGGGGTTCGAGGCGCTCGGGTTCTCCATCCCGTTGAAGGCGTCCGCCTCCGCGGGGTCCACGTCGGAGAGGTCGCGCAACGCCGTGACCTCCTTGCCGGAGTACTTCACCTGCCGGAGGTCGATTTCGTTGAGACCAGGGTTGTTAGGATCGGCGGCGTTTCGGATCGCCGTGGCCCCCGCCCCCAACCGGAAGCGCGCGAGCTCGACTGCGGGCGCGCTCGGGACCTGAGTGGTCGCCTCGAGGACGAAGCTGTCCTGGACGTACTTGTTCTGGCTCGCGCCGAGCTCGTCGACGAAGTAGGGCTCGGTCTCGAGGGTGTTGTAGCGGAGCGTGATGTAGACGGTGACCTCGCCGGAGGCCGGGACGAGTGCCGCGCAGTCGAGGTCCTGGGGCGACTCGGCCTCGGGGTCGTTCCCCTCGGTGTCGAGCGCGCGCCCGGCGGCCACCTGGACGGTGAGCGACGGCGGATTGGTCTCGGTCACGCCGAGGTCGCGGACGACGCCTTCCGAATGCTCGTGGGCGAGGTGCTTCTTGCGCTTCTCGTTCCAGTAGGTCTGCTCGGTCTCCGCCTCGACGCGGTTCACGAACAGGTATTTGCGCCAGAGCAGTTTCTTCAGGGCCACGTCAGCCTCCTACCTTCGTGTCCGCACCGACCGTGGAGCGCACGCCGATCTTCCAGAAGGACGCGAACCAGCCCACGTGGACGAGCTCGGTGTGCGCCGGCTTCTCGATGAGCACGCGCTCGCGGACCTTGTCCTTGGGCATCGCCTCGAACTCCTCGAAGGTCGCCACGAGCACGCTGAAGCGGTGGGCGTTCTCCTCCCAGGTGCCGTAGACCCGGGTGTCCACCTCGACCGTCGAGCGGACGCCGATCCGCCAGCCCGCGCCGAACTCCTCGACGATCTCCGGCTTGATGCCGGTGTAGATCTCCACGAACTGCCTGATGCCCTCAATCGTCCCGCGGATGGTGTAGAGCTGCACGATCCGGCGGATGAGCTCCCGGCGCTTCGACTCCTCCCAAGTCTCGTCGAGGAGGAGCGCGACCCACGAGGCGAGCCAGGGGAGGAACCGCGCGTCGGCCCGCTGGGCGTTGAGCTGGCGGTGGAGCCCGTAGACCTCATCCTCGATCCCCTCGAGGACATCCGCGAAGAGACCGAGGAGCCGGTACGTGAGCCCGTCCTTTCCCTCCCGGCGGTAGATGCCGGGAAGGGATCGGAAGAGGGTGTCCTGGACGGTTTCGGGCATCGGTTTTCTCTCACGCCGCCACGTTCACGATCAGGTCCTGGACCCGCGGGAGCTGGAAGTCCTCGATGGGCACCGTGGCCGCGGGAACCGCGATGCTTTCCACGTGGTCCACGCCGCCCACCCGCTCCAGAAGCTCGAAGATCTCGGAGCGGAAGACGTCGCGTCCAAACTCCCAGCCGCTTCCGCGCTCGCTCGAGGTTCCCGCGACGTAGGCTACGGCCCGCGCCGGGTCGCCCCCAAACTCGGGGTCGTAGTACTCCTGGATCACCGCGCGGAGGGTCGCTTCGAGCTCCACGGGGTTCGCCTCCGGGGTCTTCACCACGGTCACGGTGAGGTCCACGGGGATGAACTCCGTCTCGACCACGAAAATCTGGGTCGTGACGAGGCGGCGCGCGTCGAGGTATTCGCGCACCTGGTTGCGGAGCGCGAGCGAGAGCGGCGCGCCGCCCTTGGGCAGCACGATCACCGAGACGAGGCCGGGCTTGGGCGTCGCGGGATCGGCCGGGTCGAAGAGCGGGAGCGTCTTCGCCCGGGCGATGCCGGTCGAGCTCTCCAGGGTGAGCGTCTCGAAGTCCTCGGCGACCACGGCGCGGTTCCGGGTGCGGAGGACCTCCGCCGGCCCGCGCAGCATCGCCTCCTGGATCGTCTCCTCGTTGCCGCCGCCGGAGGCCGGCTCCTTGTTCGTGACCGAAGCGATGAACGGGTGCGTTTGGCGGAGCTGGATGATCGTGCCCGCGCCCACGTTGCCCTTGATCCCGCCGCCGAAGCGGTAGGGCCGGGCGCGGACGTTCCCTGTTCCCTTGGCCGGAATCTTTCCCTTGCGGCCGTCGCCGAAGAGGATCTCGCCCGTTCCCCGGTTCACCATGTAGTGGCGGTCCGTAGGCCCCGACGCGGAGAAGTCGTCCACCTCGGTCCACTCCTGGAAGCCCGCCCCTTCGTCCACCACGACGGTGAGGTCGAGGACCGGGACCTTGGAGAGGAAGTACCGCTGGTCGGGGGTGCCCTGACTTGAGCCGAGGATCTCCTCGGGGACCGCCACGGCGTTCGAGCAGGAGACGCGCCCCAGGATCTGGTCGATGTCGAGCTTGCGGAGCGACGCGAAGACGCTTCCCAGGTCGACGGCCGTGATGCGATAGCGGAGCCACGTTGCCCGCACGCCGGCGACGGTGGTTGCGTCCCATCGGGCAGGGACCTGGAACGCGACCGTGCCCGACTGCGTAAAACCGAGCGTGCCGTCCTCGACGTCGAGCGGCTCCCAGGAGCCGGTGCCGTCAGGCCGGGCCTCGAAGAACTCCCACGCGCCCGTGACGCCGGCGGCGGGAGCCGCCACGTCGACGATCAGCTTCTCGAAGTAGTTGTCCTCGTCGTAGGCGAGGTAGATCGCGTCCTCAACCGTGACCGCAGGGAGGGGCGAGAAGACCGTCGCGGGATCGCGGGCGTCGTTCGTGAAGTCCGCGAGCGTTCCGCCCTGGTCCGCGATGAACTTCTTGAGCTTGGCCGCGTGGATGACAAGATCCTTGTCCGTGGAGAAGACCACCGGCTTCTCGCCGCCCGCGCCCGAGGTCGAAACCTGGAAGCCCTTGAGGACCGTGATGTCGAAGGAGGGCTTCGCGGTGGTGCGGAGGAAGCAGAAGGCCTTGGCCGAGGAGGGCGGCGTGAGCGTCACGCCGATCATGTTCAGGTACTCCCGCATGTGCTTGGGGAGCACCTGGTTCAGGCGCACGATGAGCTGCTCGATCTGGAGCGCGAAGGCCTCGGCAAGCGTGATGCCGGGATCGGACAGGTTGTGGTCGGTCCACTCGGGCGCCCGCTCCGGGATGGCGCGGACGATCTCGTCCTTGATCGCGCGCCAGTCGCGGTCGTCGAGGTTCGGAACGGGAATGAGCCGACCCTTCACCGCCATGGGGTCACCTCAGGGAAGCTCCCCGGAGAAGAAGGGCACGACCACGTTGTCTTCCCGGTTCGTCTGCCGAACGATGTAGCGCACGTCGATCTCCATCCGTTCTCCCGCGGGCCGCGCCCGGACCTCCTTGAGGACGATGCGCGGCTCCCACCTCTCCAGGGCCTTTCGCACGAGGAACTCGATTCGGCCCGCGAGGTTCGCGTCGTTGGGGTCGAAGACCAGGTCCGCGAGGCCGCTTCCGAACTCGGGCCGCATGACGCGTTCGCCCAGGCGCGTCCCGAGGACGATCCCGATGGCCTCTCGGATGTCGTCCTCGCGGGACCGCATCCGAATGCCGCCGGTGTCGCCCACCTGGATGGGGAACGCCCAGGCCGGGGCCGGCGGGGGGCCGTTTTTCTAACGGCGTCGCGGGTAAGGGTTCCCCAAGGCGCGCGCCGTGGCGCGCCCCGTGGCCCCCAGGGCGCAACCCTGCGCCCCGTTGGGCCTTTGGGCCAGCCCGAGCCGTCGCGTCAAAGACGCCACGTATGGGCGCGTTCCTGAAACCTCCAGTTTCAAAGGCCGCCCGGGCAAAGGCCTCCGCTACCATTCGCCGAACTCTGCCCGGCCGCTTCCCGCAACCCCAGGGCCTCGTAAACGGAACTGCCATCTACTACATGGACCTCGTGTGTGCGTGGGTGTGGAGAACCCTGGCGTAACGGTCCCGTCCGACTCCTGACCGGAGCGCATCCACGTCGATCCGATAGACGGGAACGCCCAGCCGCATCGCCTCCGCGATCTCGCCCGCCATGCCCTCGCTCACGTCGTCGGCGCAGACCCACATCTCGTCCGCGCCACGCAGGAGCGCCAGGCCGTGTTCGAGCGCGAGCTCCCGTTCCGTGGCCTCGGCGATGTAGGCGGGCAGGAGGAGGTGCGGTGCGAGCGGAACGTAGTCGCGCTTGACGGCCGCGCAGATGCGGCGGACGCGCTCCAGGTTGGCGGCAACGTCTCCCCTGAATGGATGGCAGATGTAGACGACCTTCATCATACGATGCTCGCCGAAACCTTCTCCCTGGCCCGCCGGCGCTCCGCGCCCAGGCCCGCGGCGTGGACCGCCAGGGCCAGGGCCCAGAACTTGTCCGCGTGATGCCGCTCGTTCTTTTCCGTGTCGAAGCGCGCGTAGCCCGCCTCGGTCGGCGTCTTCTTGATCGAGTGGATCTGCGCGGTGAGGTCGCGCGTGCGGGGAATGGCGACGGCCTCGCTCTCGAAGGCGATCTTCAAGTTCACGGCCAGCGACTCCTTGACCTGGCCGACGAGCGCGACACCCTCGACGCGCGAGCGGTACTCGGTGCGGAGGTTCTCGGCGAGGTTCATTCCGATCCCGTGCCGGTCGATGCAGAGGCGCCGAATGCGCGGCGACGCCTTGAGGAGCTCCCGCAGGAATGCCTCCTGCGCCTGGAAGCGGGAGCGGTCGAACGATTTCCCCATGCGGTAGGTCACGCGCTTGGCGGTCCTCTCCAGGACGATCAGCTCCGACGTGTTCCGCGTCCGCCCCACGTCGAATCCGGCGAAGAGGTCGCCCTCGGTGTTCTTGAGGAGCGAGTCGATGGTGTCGTAGGTGTCGAGTTCGTCCTCGCAGCAGGCGAAAATGAGGTCGTAGGGGAAGAACGTCTGGCTCTCGTCGTTGAACGAGAGCTCGTACTCCTGCCGGAAGTCGTCGCGCTCCATCGTGTGGAAGATGTCGACGAGCGTGGGCTGGCCGAAGGCGTGGACGCGCTCGGCGGTCTCCAGGCCTGGGGCTTCGACCTTCGCCCGGGCGACGTCCGTGCAGAACTCCGGGCAGGCCCACCACGGCACCGACTGCCGCGTGAACATCGGATACTTCCGCCGCTCCTCCTTCATGATCTCGTGGAAGAGGTCGCCCACGGTGAGTGGCGTGGACCCGATGGTGAGCTGGCCATCCCCGCGGGAGACGATGGGCACGGCGGCGACGTAGATGGCGCGCTGCTTCTGGCCATAGTGGGCGAACTCGTCGAGGAAGACGTCCGCCTTGTGCTTCCCGCGCGGGTCCTTGCACGGGTGCGAGATCAGCCGCGAGCGGTAGCGGCCGGACGGGTCCTCGAACTCGATGGAGGTCTTGTTGTCGACGACCTTCTTCTTCTGCCACTTGAGCGGGAGCGAGTGGTAGAGCTGGTTGGCGTAGCGGATCTTCTCGACGGCCTCCTCCAAGTTGATTGAGACGAAAATGGCAGTGTAGTCGCGCCGGAGGTGCGCCTTGGCCAGCGCCTCCGCGGCGCAGACGAACGAGAACCCGACGCCGCGCGCCTTCTCCCGGGCGCGGAACTTCGACGTGTCCCGGAGGTGGTCGAGCTGGTAGCCGGTCAGGCGCGTCGGCTTCTCGTCGACGTCGGTCAGGCCCTGGAGGAAGCCTTCACTCGTCGCCAGCCAGCGGCTCAGTTCGTCCGGGCTCGGGGTTTCCTTCGTCACGATCCGCATGGGCGTTCCTGTACCTCTCCGAAATCTCATTGAGCGTGATGTCCGTCTTCACCGCGACCAGGGTGTGCGGCCGGGGCTTGTAGTCGCCTTTCTCCTCGGCGATGAGGCGCATGAGCTCGCGCACCTCCGAGAGGAGCGCCTTGGCGTCCGCGGCGGTCTTGGCTCGGATGTTCGGGAACATCTCCTTGATCTTGGCGACCGCGAGGCGCGCGAGCTCCTCGTAGGTCTTGAGCCGCTCCTCCTTGAGCATGAGGCCGTACTGGAGCTCGCTCTCGGAGAGCTCCCGCCAGGCCTTCTCGAGCTCCGCCTGCCAACCCGGATGCTTCCGGCCCTTGGCGTCGATCCAGCCGCGTTCCCACTTCGAGAGCGTCTTGTCCGAGACGCCGATTTCGCGGCAGATCTCGGCGAAGGTCTTCCGCTGGAGCCGCAGGCGGAACGCCTTCTCGCGCTTCCTGGCGTAGCCCTCACGCACGGCGATCCCCCTTCTTCAGCTGGACGGCGATGCTGTAGTGGTCGACCACTTGGGCCGCGCCGCCCGGCAGGCCGGGGAGCTTCCCCTCGGCGATTAGGTGAGCCACGGCCTTCTCGTCGAAGACGTGATCCACGAGGTCGAGGCGGTCCGCGCGGTCCAAGGCGTCGAGGAGCGCCTCCTTGTCGCGCACGACGAGCTCGCGGTCGGTCCGGCGGGTCACCTTGCCGCAAGGGAGCTCCAGGGTCTTCGTGCCCTCGTGGTGCTCCGCCCAGAGGTCGAGGATCGCCCGCCGCAGGCGCTCGCGCTTCTCCTTGAGCGGCGCGAGCTCCTGCTCGAAGGTCTCGGACTCCTCGCGGATTCTCTGCATGTAGAAACGGACGTGCATGTTCCGTGCGTGCTCGATGCCGCGGATCTTCCGGCCCAGCGCGGCGACCTCCAGGCACAGGCGGTCGAGCTCGACGGTCACGTCGGTCTTCTTCACGCCCGGCATGGGGCCTCCCCGCACCGAAGCTTGCCCAGGATGGCCTCGTCGAGCGCCCGCTTGGCCTCCCGCGTGATCGGGTTGAAGTAGAAGTACTTCTGGTCGGAGCGGCTCCGCTTGCTCGGGTAGGTCAGCACGAACTCGCCGTTCCGGCCGCGCCGGATGGCGATGTTGTTCAGGTAGAGCGCGCCGTTGACGACGCACGAGGCCCAGCCGACGAGGCCGTCGCCGCCGTCGTCCACGAGGCGGACCTTCACCTCGCTCACCTCAACCGGCCCGCTTTTCACGTTTCGTGGTTCCATGGGTGTCACCTCCCTTCGGCGGTTCGAGCCGCCGCGCGAGCGGCGAGTCGGACGGGATGATCCAGCCGCCGAACTTCTTCTTGACCAGGTGGATGGTCTTGAGGAACTGCGGGTAGTCGGGCGCGTCCTTGTGCCGGTAGAGCTCGTCGATCTCCGGCGGGAAGTAGATGACCTTCCCCGGATGCGCCTTCCGCGCCTCCTTCAGGTGCTGCTTCTCGAAGACGACGAGGAACTGTTCGTCGTCCAGGAGCCGCGACTCGAGGACGAGCCACCGCACTCCGGGCGGCCCCGCGGGCCACGAGGCCGACGCCTTCGGGTCTGGGGTCGGCGACGACGCCTGGACGGGGGCGGGCACCGCCGCCGACTTCTCGGCGCTCGTCGTTCCCCCGGCCAGGTCTCGCAGCTTCATTCATTGCCCCTTCCCGAACCGAGGGGGTCAACCTCAAAACGCGAACAACCCCTTGCTGCACAATGAGTTATCGAAAGGCCCCCTCCGAGGTTGACCCCCGAGAGGGCATCAACGCGTTCACCCTGGAAGTCAGCTCGCGCCTTACTTCCAGGGTGGCCCCAATTTTTCGTGCGCGGGGTCAACCTTCACCTCCGCTTTCCGACAAGTCCTTGAACCTCAATGAGTTATCGCAATTTTGAGGTTGACCCCCACCCCCAGCGGCGTCGCGGAAGAACTCGGGATGGGCCTTGAGGAACCGCCGGAGGAACTTGTTGAACTTCGGCTTCTTCACGTAGCCGTCCCTCGTGCTGTCGAGGAGGTTGAAGCGCTTGAGCAGGCGGATCGACCGCTTGACGGTCTCGACGCTACAGCCGACCTGCTCCGCCAAGTCATCCCGGCGGATGACGCGGGTGGTCCGCAGGACGAAGAGCAGGCGGGGGAAGTGGTTCCGCTCCTCCTCGTCGTGGGCGAAGCGCTGCTGCTCCCACTTCTCGAGGAAGGCCTTTTCGATCTTTTCGTAGTCGAGGAGCTGGCTCCCGTGGCGGGCGATCTCCGAGTAGTCGTCCAGGGCGCAGTTCTCGTGCGAGTAGAGCCGCGAGAGGAACTCCGCCGCCATGCGGACGTGCTTGGGCTCGATGACGAGGCGCGCGAAGTTCTCGTCCGCCGAGACGAGGAGGGCCGCCAAAGCGGCCGCGACGCGCGCGAGGTTGTTGCGGCAGTCCGAGAGCGTGATGAGCGGCACGTCCACGGCGTAGCCATAGACCGCCGAGAGCTCCTGGGCGCGCTGGAGGCAGAAGTCCTCGGCCTCGGACGTGAAGATGATCTGCTCGGGCCGGAGGTTCCACGCCCAGTAGACCACCGCCCGCAGCATCTCGGGCGTGATCCGCCGCCGGTTTCCCTCGGCGCGCTTGCGGTTGATGAAGGAGAGGTCCTTGAGGTCGCCGGAATTGGCGAAGACGGCGACGTCCGTCCGGCGGATGATCGTGGGCGGGAGGATCGTCGTGAGCGACTCGCACCCGAAGGAAAAGCTGTCCATCACCGCGTCCTTCTTCGGGTTGGCGATCATGACGAGCCGCGTCTGGCTCTCGTAGCCTTTGGACTGCACGCGGTCGATCTGGAGGAACCCTTCCTCCATCGCCTTCGAGATGGTCCGCAGGTCCCAGTCCGGCAGGTGCTGGGCCTCGTCCACGGTGAGGATCTTCCGCGAGTTCGCCGGGTAGCGGCCGACCTTGACCTGCCAGCCCTTCTGCTTGTGCTCGACCAGGGCGTAGGCGAGACCGGTACGAGAGCCCGTCAAGCCGGAGAAGCAGTCGCCGATGTTGATGAACTCCGCGATCCGCTGGTGCGTCTGCGTCTTGCCGGAGCCCGAGTCGCCGATGATGACGGTCACAAGCCAGCCCCGGATGATCTCCGCGTTGAAGGGAATCCAGCGGGGCGAGCAGTAGGTGAGGAGGATCGCCACGAGGATCTCCTCGCGCTCGTAGACCCGCGTGACGTTCTCGGTGAGGTCCTCCAGGATCTCCGCCCACGAGAGCGACTGGAACGCGCGCAGGTGCTGGAGGTTCTCCTCCACGCGGAAGCTCTCGAAGTCGTCCTCGAGCGGCTCCATGGAGTCGATGAGGAACGTCACCTGCTGGGTCTTGGGGTGGCTCTTGACCCAGCCCACGGCGAGGTAATTGCCGGGCTTGGGGTGCTCGCTCGAGAGGTAGTAGACCCGCTTCTCCAGGAGTTCCTGCTTCTTGCCGTCGATCACCTGGATGACGTTTCCCTCCTCGTCGCGGGTCTGGGTGATGCGGTTCACCTTCTGATGGCAGAAGAACTCCTTCACCGTGGTGCGCCGCAGGATCTCGATGGTCGGCTTCTGGCCGTACTTGCAGGCGTACTCGCGGAGCATCGCCTTGAGCTGGACGTTCGTGGACATGCAGGAGCCGATGTACTCCTGCGCGCCCTTGGGGATCACGGCGGGCTCCACCACGCCCTTGCACTCGAAGCAGCCGCCCTTCTGCATTCGGGGGCAGAACGTGATGCGGAACTCCTCGACGGCGTGGAACGCCTCCGAGGTCTCGCCGCAGGCCGTGATCTCGCAGCGGACCTTCTTGTCGATGAGGTCCTTCCGCTCGACCTCGGTGAAGGACTCCAGCGCCAGGATCTCCTCGGGCCGGTCCTCCGCCTCGTAGGAGTGCGCCGGCGTGTCGTCGATCAGCTTCTGGAGGTCGGCCGCCGTGAGGCCGCGTTTGTGGAAATAGTCGGTGACATCCTTGTCGTCCTTGTCCCCCTTGAGCGGAAGGACGACGTTCTTGACCGAGGCGGCGCCCGCGGTCTTGAGCGCCCGCAGGACGACGTTGCTCGCCGCGGCCTGGCCCTCCCGGTCGCAGTCGTAGAGGACGACGACGTCCTTGTCCTTGAAGTGGGCGATCCACTCCGGCCGGAAGACCGACGCGCCGTGCGTGCCGGTCACCGCCATGAAGCCTTCCTGCTGGAGGACCAGGCGGTCCCACTCGCCCTCGCAGAGGATGACCTGCTTACCTTGGTACTTGACGAGTTCGTCGATGCCGTAGAGGCGCGCGGGCGAGCCGTACTTGTAGCGGCCCTCGGTGTAGTTGATGATCTTCGGGTCCTTCTTGGCGTTGTAGAGCCGGACGTTCATCACGTTGCCGCGCTCGTCGCGGATCGGGATGGTGTTGCGCTGTCGCTTGGGGTCCCAGCCGATCTCGTACTTCTTGAGCGTCGCGTCGGAGAGCCCGCGCTTCTCCCGCAGCCACCGGCAGACCCCTTCGTCGGCCCAGAGGTCGCCGACCCACTGCTTGACGAGGGCCTCGCGGATCGGCGGGCGCGGCGGCTTGTCCGCGAAGGGGCGCGGCACGCCGACGCGGTCGCCGACCTCGAGGAGCGCGTCCTTGAAGCTCTTCCCCGAGGTCTGCATGAGGTAGTCGAAGGCGCTCCCCTTGCCGCAGCCCGCGAAGCAGCACCACCGGCCCGAGTTGCGGTTGAACGCGAAGGACGGGTTCTTGTCCTCGTGAAACGGGCAGAGCGCCGTCACCCAGCCGTCCGTGGAGGGCTTCTGCTTGGCCAGGCCGTCGAAGAGGACCGAGAAGTCCCCGACCCTCTCCAGGACCGCCTGCTTGTAGCGCTTCCAGAGGTCATCCTGATCCGGCATCCGCGTCTCCGTTCTGGTAGCGCCAGAATTTCTCGAGGAGCTGCCGGGTCAGGGCGTTGCCGTGCAGCCGGTCGCCCGCGAAGAACAAGCACACGCGGTACTTGACCGACCAGGCCACGATGGAGCTGGCCGCCGCCTTCGGATTCATCCGCGAGAAGGCCGGCGCTTGAAGGAAGTCCGGCAGGGACGTCTCGATCACGATGGCGGCGTAGTCGAACTGGGAGAGCCGCTGGAGCTCCCGCTCGAATCGTGCGCGGCCCTGGCCGAGGGAGGAGTAGGCGTCCTCCTTGGTCTTGCGCTCGATGGCGATCCGGTCCTCGAGGCCGACGATGGAGTAGTCCCCGGTCGGGAGCGTCTTCACCTCGGAGCGGGCGAAGCGGTACGGCTTCTGCTCGCGCGTGTCGATGGCCACGACGATTTCGGGCGCCGTCATCGCAAGAGCTCCTGAAGGCGCGTGTGCCGTCGCTGCGGGGCATTCCGCTGGATGATCTTGGGGACCTCCTCCCGCTGGCCCACGAGCACGCAGACTTCCCGGGCACGGGAGACGGCCGTGTACAGCCACTGCCTCTGCATGATCAAAGGCCCGAAGCTGCGGTGGATGGGGACCACGATGATCCGCGCCTCGCTGCCCTGGAACTTGTGGCAGGTGATGGCGTAAGCGAGCTCGAGGTCGTTCTGATGGAGCGGGACCTGAACCACGCGCTCGGGGTTCTCGAACGCGACCGTGATCGTTCGGTCGCGCTCGTCGATGTCGCGGACGTACCCGATGTCGCCGTTGATGATGTCGAGGTCGTACTGGTTCTTGGTCTGGATTACCTTGTCGCCGACCTTGAACCGGACGCCGTCCATCTTCGGCTTGGGGTTGAGCCGGCGCTGGAAGACCTCGTTCAGGGCCTTGCAGGAAAGCGCGGTCTTCTCCCGCAGGGGCGTGATGACCTGGACCTCCTTCAGCGGGTCCGCGTGGTACGACTCCGGGAAGCGGCGCGAGACGAGCTCCAGGATGGTCTCCTGCATCGACTCCTCGTCCTCGCGCTTGAGGAAGAAGAAGTCCCGCACCGTGGAGTTGCCGAGCTCGATGTCCTCGCCGTTCTTGATCCGGTGGCAGTTGCGGATGATGAGGCCCTCGTCCTGGCGCTTGATGATCGTGAGCTCGGTCGAGGGGATCGCGCCCGAGGCGATGAGGTCCTTGAGGATGTTCCCTGGGCCTACGGAAGGGAGCTGGTACGTGTCGCCCACGAGGATGAGGCGCGTGCCCGGCGCGACGGCCTCGAGGAACCGCGCCATGAGCGGCGTGTCCACCATGCTGACCTCGTCGAGGACGATGAGGTCCGCCTCGACCGGATTCTCGGCGTCACGCGTGAAGACGAAGCGGTCGCCTTCCTTCTGCGGCTCGAGAAGCTTGTGGATGGTGAGCGCGAGGCGGCCGCTCTGCTCGTAGACGCGCTTGGCCGCCTTGCCCGTGGGGGTGGCGAGCGCCACGCGAGCCTCCGGGAACGAGCTGATGATCCGCTTGATCGTGTAGGTCTTCCCCGTGCCCGGCGCGCCGGTCAGGATGAAGACGCCGCTCGATACGGCCTTCGAGAGCGCCTCCTTCTGGTCGTCGGCCAGGCCCTCGAAGTCGGGCTGCCCGGGCGGGAGCGTCTGGCGGGCGAGGACCTTCAGCTTCTCCGCGATCAGCTTCTCGTCGTCGTGGTAACCCTTGAGGTAGACGAATCCGTCGGCGGAGATGACGAGGCCGTCCTTCTCCAATGGTCCAAGTTCAGAACCGATCCGGTCGGGCGGGACGGCGAGGATCTTCTCCGCCTCCGCGAGGAGCTTCGCCTTGGGGAGGCACGTGTGGCCCTGGCCGAACGCCTGCTCCTTGAGCGTGTGGATGAGGCCCGCGCGGATACGGGGCGGGCCGGAGAAGTCGTAGCCGATCTTCCGGGCCACCTCGTCGGCGGTGAGGAACCCGATGCCGTCGATGGCCTCGATCAGCGCGTAGGGGTTCTCGCGGATGCGCGCCAGCGCGTCCTGGCCCCACTTCTCCAGAATCTGGTTCACCGCGCGGCGGTTGACCTTCGTGCCGCCGAGGAGGTCCTTGAGGGCGAGCTGGAGGTTTTCGTTGGCCTCGTTGTTCCGCAGCATCGCCGCGATCTCCTTGGCGCGGCGTGGCGTGATCCCGCTGATCGCGGCCGCGACCCGGTCCGGGTCCGCCTTGCAGACCGCGAGCGTCTCCTTGCCGTAGGTGTTGACGAGGCGCTTCCCGATCTCCGGCCCGATCCACTTGCAGTTGTCCACCAGGTAGCACTGGATCGCGGCGAGGTCGGTGGGATACGAGGCCCGGTAGTCCGTGAAGGCGAACTGCTCGCCCCAGCGGGGATGGTGCTCCCGCCGCCCGCGGAACGTGTACTCCAGCCCGACCTGCGGCGAGAGCATGCTGCCCTTCACGGTGGTCCCGTCGTCCAGGACTCCGATCAGGAAGTTCCCCTGGTGGAACTTGATGGTCGATAGGACCCCCTGCAGTTGTTCGTGGCCGTCGTGCATGATCCCCTTCCAAGTTCTTCAGCAGCCGATCCGGTAGCGCCCCGGATCGACAGGACCTCAGGGCGCGCGCCGCCGACTCAGAAGGGGAGGTCTTCCTCGCTGTCGTCCTCCGCGCCGCCAGTCTTCTCGGCCTTCGGGGCCGCCGGCGCGGGCGCGGCGTCGGCGCGGTCGTAGCCGGCGAAGGGGACCACGTTGCGCTTCTTGGTGTTGCCCTCCTGGTCCTCGTACTCCTCGGTCTCGACCGTCACGTAGCAGCTCCGCCCCTTGATTACGGCCGGCGTCAGGTCGAGCTCCCCGGTGACGTTGAGGCCGAGGCGGGAGCAGATGAGCTTCACCCGCTTCATGGCCGCGTCGCTGAAGACCATGTTGTCGAAGATGTACCGCCCCCGGTGCGGGCCGGACTCGACCACGAACCGGAGCTTCCACATCTCGTCGCCGTACTGGGTCGTCGCCTCCTCCACCTCCGCCACGCGGCAGAGGTACTTCCCGTCCGGCAGCGGGGAGAAGTCCTGGACGTCGTCCACGTTGTTGAAGTCGATCTTGGGCATGGCTTACGCCTCCTTTCCTGAATTCACGGCCCCGCCCTTCGCGGCCAGGGCCGACTCGAACTTGCCGACGATCACCCGCGCGTTCTCCTCGGTGAGGTCGTCGAGGCTCTCCGCGCCGTAGGCGGCGAGCCTCTTGGTCACCTGCTCCGGCGACAGGCCGAAGCGCGCGATGTGGTCGCGGATCTGCCGCTTCTGCTCGTCGGTGGCGAAGGCCGTGGGCCGCGCCTTGCGGGCCAGCGCCTTCTTCCCGAAGAGCTCCTCGAAGCGGGCGTAGGACACCTCGAACGCGCCGGCCGGGAGCTTGTTGGAGCGATCCTTCAGGCACTCGCCGAGGAACCGGCCCTTGTCGTCCCGGTAGAGCCGGACGATGGTGTCGAAGAGGTAGGGCAGGGACTTCTCGCCGTCGAAGGTCTCGCCGATGGCCTTCATGAACGCGCCGTCGGCGTACTGGACCTTCTGCCGCGCCGTGACGATGACGTTCATGTCCAGCGCGATCAGCTTGCGGATGAGGTCCTTGAACTCCGCCTTGACCGTCATCCAGTCGCGGGGCTGCAGGTCGTAGAACTCGAACTTGTAGCCCTTCGACCCCTTGTTGCGCCGGAGGAAGACGTCCGACCACTTCTTCTGGAGCGCGTCCCAGTAGACTGTGATCGGGTCGATGACGAGCGTCCGGTAGGCGTGCGGGTGCGTGAGCAGCCACTGCACCGCCTCCATGACCTCGTCCGCCGTCGAGGCGCGCAGGACGTCGAAGTCGAAGGCCTCGCCATAGAGGTCCGCCCCGCCCTCGAGGTCGATGACCACGGGCTTGGGGAACTGGAGCGAGAGCGTCGTCTTGCCTACGCCGGAGTCGCCCCAGAGGAAGAGCTTCAGGCGCTTCTCCAGCGACCGCGCCTTCTGGAACGGCGATCCGTCCTGGCCCTTCTTGGAGAAGTCCACGTGGATCGCCTTCTCCGGCGTCTCGGCCGCCGGGCCCCCCGGCGGTCCTGCTCCCTGCGCCCCCGCCTGCGCCGGCGCGCCGGCGGGCAGGTCGTCGGGCAGGGTCACGTTCGTCTTCATGGCGTCACCTCCCGTTCTTGCTTCCCATGCAAAGGCCCCAGTACCCGCAGAAGCGGGGACTGCAGTGCCAGCCGTTGGGGTTGGGGTAGAAGATTCCCGAGTCGATGGCCTGGCCGACCTCCTCGATCAGGCCGAGGAGCCAGCGGCAGTCGTCGTTCGTGCGCCGCGTGTGGAGCTGGACCGCCCGCGGGTTCAGCGTCTTGACGATGGCGTCCATGCGGAGCCCGGGCTCGGCGCGGCCGTGCGTCGTGCGGTAGCCCAGCGCGTAGGCCGTGAATTGCAGGTCCTTGTCCAGGTCCTCTTGGCGCGGGGCCTTGCCGTAGGCCTTGTTGTCGGCGATGGTCCCGTCGCGTTCGACCAGGTCCCACACGCCAACGAGGTCGAAGGGGAAGTCCTCCCCGAGGTCCACGGTGAATCGCTCCTCGACGAGGAGCGGCCGGACCGCCGGCGCGATGGTCTTGTGGTGCGCGGCGACGATGGCCGTGCCCTGGTCCTTGAGCTTGCCGGGCTTCTCGTCCGGCTCGAACGCGATCTCCTCGCTCCCCAGCGCGACGTCGAACTGCGCCGCGAAGAACTCCTGCATCTCTCCCAGGGTCAGGTCGCGGTCCGACTCGATCTTCTGGCGGTAGTTGCGCTCGACGGTCTGGTGCCAAACGCGGCTCTGGACCATCGCCCCCGAGGGTGGGGCCTTGATCCCGCGGATGTAGCGGTACTCGTACTGCCGCGGGCAGCGCAGGAACATGTTGAGCTGCGTGAAGCTCAGGTGCCGCTTCTCCGGCCGACCCTCGATCGGTCCCGGAGCGCCGACGCGGGCAACGGCCGGATCAATGGGCTTCGGGCTGCTGTGCGGCGTTTCGTTCATGAGTTCGTTCCTGCTCGCGCTTCGGTAATTGCTCGCCGTCGTGCTTCGCCTTGAGAAAGTTCACGATCAGGTCCGCCACGACATCGACCACCTCGTCGGTCTCCTTCTCGGAGAGCGTGTGGAAGTGGCGCTTGAGCTCGATGGACGGCGTCGGCACGATCACGCCCTCCTCAGCGAGAGGAGGAAATCCTCGATGGCCGGGTGCGGCTTCAGGTTGGGCCGCCGGGGCGGCGCAGCGTCTCCGTCGGCCGGGGCTTTGTCCTCGAGGCGGCGCAGGACCTTCCCGCGGATCACGTCGAGGTTCTTCACCAGCCTCCAGACCAGGTCGTCGTCCATCTCGTGGACCGCGACCAGGCCGCCGATGACGAGGGCCTCCTCCTCGAAGAGGTCGTCGATCAGTTCTTTCGCTTCGGCTTTGCTGATCATGGCGTCCTCGCCTCCTTCGTCCGTCGCGTCATTCGCCTCCGTGGACCAAAGGGGGGAGGAGGCCCTCGCGCGGGGACATGGCGTCGCCGGCATCACCGCTTCTCCTCCTCGAAGCGGCGGATGACGGCCTCGGCGCGCTGGCGGCGCTTCTTGGCGACTTGGTAGTCAAGACCGGCCCCGCGCGCGTAGTCCGCGATGGACTGGCCGTAGACGCGGGTGCCGACGAGGAGCAGGAAGTCCGCCTCGGTGATGCGGCCCGCGTCCAGGTGCTCGCGCAGCCGGTTGATCTCAATCTCCTGCGCCTCGCGGAGCTCGATGCCAGCGACGTCGATGCCCTCCGTCCCGCCGGCGAGCGCCTCGATCTCCTCGGGATCGGCCGTGAACTCGCGCTTCGTCCGGTTCCATGCGCGCCGGTACTCGTCGTGGAGATGGTGGACGGTGTCGTTGAAGACTTTCTGCACCAGCCGGTCGGGCCGGCGCTTCACGTCGATCCGGCAGAGGACCTGGAGGAAGGTCCACGTGATGTTCTGCCAACGCTCCTCGGGGTCAGCGTCCCAGCCGCGCTTCTGGAAGTGGATGGACTCGAGGCCCGGCCAGAAGATGGCGAGGAGCACGGCGCGCCAGCGCGGGTCCTCGTCCTCGGCGTGGGCCTCGAAGATGGGGCGGAGGACCTCGTCCTTGCGCGGATCGGTGGACGTGCCGTCCCGCATGAAGGCGATCACATCCGCCCACGTGCGGAAGCCGCGGAAGAAGAGGTGCTCCCTCTGGAGTTTCCGAAGGAGCGCCTGGTAGGAGCTGGCCTGAAGGTCCTGTTCGAGCCGTTCACGGTCTTCATCTCTCGGGCGCATGAAGCGCCCGGGTCAGAAATCACCGTGAGGGCTGTTGAGGCGGACCCCGGCCCGCGGGGCGTGGCCGTATCCGCCTGAATCCTATGGAGTTACGAGACCGCCTTCAGGCTGGAGGAAGGTGTGAAAGAGGAAGGATGTGGCCGGTCAGAAATGACCGGAAACGCGCCTATTCAGCGGAGGCTTGGAAGCGCGCGATCCACTTCTTGCTGCTGGGGGCGAAGTCAAAGGGCGAGCCCTCGATCCCCGCCATCAGCTTTGAGAGGACCCCACAGAGGTCCTCCATTGCTTTGTCATCCGCGCGGCGACTTGCGGTTCCGTTGCCGCGAAGAACCTCGATCAGCGCTGCGCCCCTGGCGTCCGGTCGCCCGTTCTCGTCGGCCAAGCCCAGCATCCGCAGGTCGTACTCGCGCTCCCGCTCGGCCTCTCGTTCGGCCGCGTTCCACTCGTGTACGTCACCACCGGCTTCCTCGACGTAGGATGACGCCGCGAATCGCTCGGTCGTGGGAACGGCGATGCGGATCTTCTCGTCCCGGGTCAACGTGATGTTCACATTCGGCCACTGCGTTCCGCCGGGCACGGGGAACGTCACACCCTCTCGAGTGGCGATCTTGAAGGCCATTCTGTAGCAGCCGTCGTCCTTCACGTGCGGGACGGGGTCGCCGTCAATCCCGGGGATCAGGGCGCGGATGCGTTGCCGGAGGACGCTCACATACTGCTTCAGGTTGGTGCGCGTGTTGTGGTCCAGGTTCGCTCCGTCGAACGGGATCTTGCCTCCGCGCATGGCGAAGACCTTGAGGAGGGCCCAGATGGCGTCTTGCACGCCGCGCTTCCGCTTCTCTTCGAAACCGGCCGTCTGAAACGAGAAGTCCCGGCTCCGGCGCTTGGCCTCGATGGAGATCGTGGAGTCCGTCACCCAGACCATGACCTCGTCCCACCGCGTCCCTGGCGGTGTCGGGAACGTCTTCTGCGCCTTGATCGGTGCCTTGCGCCGGTCGCCGGTGAGGAGACCCTCGAGGTGATCTCGATCAAACGTGAGGCGCGCGTCCTCTAGGCGGGCGACGAGTTTGAGCGGCACCACGTCCGGTGGATCGCCGGTCCAGGCGTCCTGCGGCGGGATTTCACCAGGAACCAGAACGAGCGCGCCCCTGGAAGCGTTCAGTCGCTCGCACGCGCCGAAGACGCCGGGCGCATCGATCCATGTGGACCCCCGGGCGAGGAAGACATCGCGCGACCTGCCCCCGATGGTCGTCTTGCCGAGAGACCATAGACGTCCAGGCGCGACTTCTTCGACCAGCCCGGCGAGGTCCAGGCCTTTCGCCGTCGCCCCCGCGAGCCCATCGAAGTCGACAACCCATTGCTTCAATCTCTCCAGAGGGACGGTGACCCGACCGGCTTCGGGGCAGTGGATGTGAGCGCGGATCGGCGAGCCCGGAGGGCTCTCGACCAGTACGACTTCCTCGACGTGTCCCTCGTGGCAAGCGTCGCAGATCACGGTAGTGGTGTTGTCGCCTCGGCGGATGATCCCCACCCCGCGGAGAATGGCCTCCTGCCCCTCGGGCCACGCCGAAACCTCGTCGAACGAGAAACGCGCTTCGTTCGTGTCCGTGCGGGTCCAGACTTCCGCCAAAGGATCAGGAGCGCTCAATCTTCCACTCCTTGAGGCACTTCTTCGCCACGAGCTCCTCGGGCGAGTCTTTCAGGTTACAGGAGTTGGGATACGACACGCGGAACGTCAACGTCTTCGTGGGCCGCCCGTCCCCATCCGCGTTCTCGAAGACCATCCGGATGGCCGCCGAACTCACGTTGACCATGGCCATCGGCAAGCGGCGCTGGTCCAGCGCGGTCTGGATGAGGTCGTAAATGCCGTCCTTCCCCTCCTTGGGATCGTCCTCGAAGGTGATCCGCTTCTTCGGCTTGCCCACGAGGGAGAGCTTGAGGGCGGTCACCTTGACTTCCTTCACGCGGTCGGCCGGGTCCGTGGGGAAGGAGAAGTCGCGGCGCTTGAGACCGCTGAGGTCGTACGGCGTGGAGTTCTTCGTCTCCTCGCCGAGTTCCTCGTGGAGGATGACGCGCCCGAAGAGCTCCTGCAGGTCGCGCACGATCTTCTTGTCGCCCTGGACGTAGAGCTCCAGCGCCCCGTCCTGGGGATCGTAGATGTAGACGACCTCGAACGCCGGGTTCCAGGGCCGCCGCTCGAACTTGTCGTTGTCGTCGTACCCGACGAAGGTGTCCGAGTAGTCCTTGGGGTAGACGAAGATGTAGTGGTAGCGGCCGACGCGCAGGTACGCCTCCGCGCGGCACGGACTGCCGCGCCCCTGGTTTTCCCAGTAATAGGCGGAGATGGCGTTGCCCAGCTCCTCCAGCGCCTTCGGAGAGACGTCCGGCTTCTTCTTCGGGATGTCCTTGCGCTTGCGCCAGAACCTGCCGTTGAGGTGATCCGCGCGATGCAGCCTCTCGGCGACCTCGAACACGTTGTTGTGGTTCATGAAGGTCCACAGCGCCTTGTTCAGGTGCCCGTCCAGCGCGTCCAGGTTCGGCGTGAGGTCGAGCTGGTGGAACTGCCCCTCCTCGATGATCGCGCGCGTGCCATCGGACGATCCCATCGCGTGGACGCGGCGGAAGTCGCTCTCGACCTCCTTCCGTTTGAGCTCGGGCAAGGCGTGCCACGCCTCGTGCACGGGCTCGATCTCGGCCTCCTTCAGCTTGTCCCACTCGACGTTGCCCAGCTCGCCCCTCCGGGTGAAGTACTCCCGCAGCAGAGCGATCTGGACCTGCCGCAGAAACTGCCTCGGTGCGTAGTCGTTCGCCATCACATCACCTCCTTTGCGCGGGAGCATTCCCACGACTTGTTCGCGTTGACTTCCAACCCAACATCCTTCGCAAAAAAAATCAGAAGCCCAGCATCATCTGCCCCGAAGCAGCGTCCTTCGACTCGTAGAGCTTCCCGTGCTCGTCCACGTACAGGAGACCGAGCTGCTCAAGCCGAACGCGGAGTGCGGAAATCGTGACCTCGTATTTTTCCGCCAGCCGGTACAGGTTCGGCCACTGGGTGCGGTCGATCTTCACCGCGTCCTCCCGGATCATGTCCGCCGGCATCGAAAGGGCCGCCGCGTAGCGGTTGACGGCTCTCGCCTCATCGGGCTCGTCGGCGCGGGACTGGATCTTCCGCAGGAGCTCACGGCCTTCGAGGTCTCTGTGGAGCGCCTTGATGATGGCGACCTCGCCCGCCGGAGAGCTTCGGTAGGCGAAGGGCCCGTCGCCTTCCACGTCGAACAACGTGGGGTGGTCCAACGAGCCCTTGTCGATGAACAGGTCCCAGTGGCCCATCTCGTGGCCCTTCGTCGAGCGCTCTACCCCGGGCTTCCCCGTGAAGAAGCCCTTGCGGTTCTCGTTGAGGACGATCAAGCGTTTCTTGGCGACGAGCCCGCCGAGGATCTGCTCGCCGGGCAGCTCGTCGATGGGCTCCCATAAGAAGTCCAGACCGAGCACTTTCTCGGCGATGAGATCGATGGGGATCGGGGGTGACAGCGGTTGGCCGAGCTGTTGTTCGAGCTCGGCGAGCCGCGACGCCGCGATCTCTTCAATCTCCTGATTTCGGAGGATTCTCACGGGCCTTCGTCCTGCGTTTCAGTTCCTGCGAAAGTTTCTTCCAATCCTCTTCTGTCAAGTCTGCGTCGAAGGCCGAACGGAAGAATGTGCGTGCCGACTCGCTCTCCTTCAGGGTCTTCCCTAGGTTCGGCGGCGTCTTTCCCGCCAGGGTGATCAGCTCGTTCGCGTCCGCCTCGAGCACCTCGGCCAGCTGGATGATCGCCGCAACGGATGGGGGCGGCGTCTTGTCGTTCTCGATCTTGCTCAGGTAGGTGAAGTCGAAGCCCCGGCGGTCCTCCGCCTTCAGGCGCGCGGATACTTTCGCGGCCAAGTCGCGCTGGGTGAGGTTCTTGGCCTTCCGCAGTTCCCGGAGCCTCTGCCCGAATGTGGTCTGCTGGGACATGGGGAGGAGCGTAGCAAAGTTGTAGTTGAAAGTCAACCCAAATCGCGCTTTCTGACCGTCCCCCCGCGCCAGCCGTAGCGGCCTTTCCCCATAGAGGAGCCGGCCGTAAGGCCCTGGAAACATTGGGGATTGCCTTGCTTCGGGGTGCAACCCGAGGTAGGGGTGTCAGGTGGGAGACGCGCGTAACATGAGTAATGCCAATAGGTTACGGATGAGGCCGACGCCAAGGCCGCAGGCCAGGACGGAGGCGATCTACGCCCGGACGGCCGCCGATGACGCCACCGGGACCGCCTGCGAGGCCCAGGTCCGAGAGGCCCTCGGCCTCGTGGAGGATGCCGGGAACGTGGCCGTCTACGCCGATCCCGGGAAGTCCGGCCTCGACGCCGACCGGCCCGCGCTCCGCCGCCTCTTGGCCGATGCCCGCCGAGGCGGACTGCGCCGCGTGGTCGTCCGCGACATCGCCCGCCTGGCCCGGAGCGCGACGCTCCTGGAGACCATCCTGGGCGCGCTCCGCGCCGTCGGCGTGGAACTGCTGACTGTGGAAGGAGCGGAACGCGTCGTGCCCTACGGCTACCGGCTGGACCCGGCAAAGGGCCTCGCCGTCCACGAGCAGGAGGCCATCATCGTCAGGAAGATGTTCAAAGGGGCGGCCCGCCATGCGTGACGAGAAGCGCGAGCCCCCGCGGATCGCGTTCTACACCCGCATCTCGACCGACGAGGACCACCAGAAGTACTCGCTCGGCGCGCAGAAGGAGCGGCTCGAGGCCTTCTGCAAGGCGCAGTGGGACGACGAGTGGCAGCTCCACAAGGTCTACCGCGACACCGAGTCCGGCACCCACATGAACCGGCCCGGACTCGAGGAGATGCTCTACGACGCCGAGGCGCGGGCCTTCAACACGCTCCTCGTCTTCCGGGTCGACCGGCTCTCCCGCAAGGTCCGCGAGCTCGCCCAGATGGTGGACGAGCTCACGAAGAACGGCGTCACCTTCAAGAGCATCACCGAGCCCTTCGACACGTCGAACGCCGCCGGGAAGATGATGCTCCAGATGCTCGGCGTCTTCGCGGAGTTCGAGCACGCGACCATCGTCGAGCGCACGAAGGTCGGGATGGAGAAGAAGGCGAAGGGCGGGAACTTCGTGGGCGGCAACGTGCCCTACGGCTACCAGCTCGACCCGGAGAAGAAGGGCTTGGTCGTCCACGAGGAGGAGGCCCTTATCGTCCGCAAGATGTTCAAGATGTACGCCCTGGGGAAGGAGGGCGCGTCGGCGATCTGCAACGAGCTCAACGAGGCCGGACACCGGAACCGCAACGGCCGGAAGTGGGGCCGGCGCGTCGTCCTCTACATGCTCAAGAACCCGGTCTACGTGGGGAAGATCCGCTGGCGCGAGGTCCTCTACGAGGGGCAGCACGACCCGCTCGTGTCGGAGGTACTCTTCCAGAAGGCGAACGAGGTGCTCCAGGAGCGGCACGAGGACCTCAAGGGCCGCCAATGGCACAACGGCGACGAGCGGCTCCTCACGGGCATCATCAAGTGCGCCCGCTGCAAGAGCCACATGTTCGGCGGCGGGGGCTACAAGAAGGGCGTCCACGTCCCGTACTACGTCTGCTCGAAGCGCTTCAACGACCACGACTGCGAGCAGGAGTACGTGCGGGCCGAGCTCCTGGAGGCGGCGGTCACCGAGGACATCAAGGCGATGTTCCGCGACGAGCAGTTCATGGCACGCGTCTGGGCGGAGGCGAACAAGCGGCTCGGGACCGAGAAGCCGATCCTGGAGAAGGAGATCGGGAAGGTCGAGGCGCAGGCCGCCAAGACACAGGCGGCGATGGACCGCTACTTCGAGGCCTTCGAGGCGGGGACCTTGACGCCCGAACTCTGCAACGAGAAGGTCCGCGACCTCCGCGCCCGCCTGGAGGAGCTGGAGGGCGAGAAGCGCGACCTCGAGGCGCGGCGGGAAAGGCTGGAGCTGCCGGCCGTCGACCGGGAGATGCTGGTCGCCCTCGTCGAGAACTTCGAGCGGGTCATGGCCGAGGGGCCGGCCCCTCAAAAGAAGTACCTCCTCCACCGGCTGGTGAAGAAGGTGCTGGTCCATGATCGTCGAACCGTGGAGGTCTGGTACGGGTTACCCAACCCCCAGCGGTTCGAAGACTGGAACAAATGGCTCCGCGGGCAGGACTCGAACCTGCAACCCTCCGGTTAACAGCCGGACGCTCTACCAGTTGAGCTACCGCGGAACGCGCTTGCCGTCGACTGACCCTGCCTCATCGTAGCCGTCCGCCCAGAGGGATGTCAACGCGACGGTCGGGCACCACACCCCGCGCCGTCCTCGGCCCCGGCGTGCTCCGGCGCCGCGCGGTGCGCCGGCGGCCTTCCGTCCAGGAACCCCTTCCTCCCGGGCCGAACCCCTAGGAGCGATGCGCCCGCGTGACGTCGTCCTCACCACGGCCCTGGTCGTGGTGACCTCCCTGGTCCTCATCGGCCTGGCCCGGCTGCTCCTCCTCCTCACCGACATCCTGGTCCTCATCCTCATCTCCGCCATCCTCGCTACCGGGTTCAGCCCCATGGTCACCGCCATCGAGCGGCAGCGCCTGCGGGTGGGGCGCCGCGACCTGCGCCTCTCGCAGCCCGTGGCCATCCTCGTCCTCTACGCCGCCCTCTTCCTGGTGATCGGCACCCTGGGGAGCATCATCCTCACCCCGCTGGTGGCGGAGGCCACCGCCTTCCTGCAGCAGCTCCCCGACATCCTGAACAACCTCGGCCGGACCCTCGACCGCTTCACGGCCCGCTACCCCTGGCTGCCGAACCTCTCCGGCTACCTGACCGGCCTGCCCGAGCGCCTGGCCGGCCTGAGCCGCCACCTGGGGACCGCCGCCGGAGTGGTCTTCCGCGTCTTCGGTGGCCTGGCCGCGCTCGTCACCGTCCTCTTCATGACCTTCTACATGCTGCTGGAGGCCCGCGCCATCAAGGAGCAGTTCCTCACCCTCTTCCCGGCGGAGCAGCGGGAGCGCGTGGAGGCGGTCCTGCTCGCCATCGGGCAGAAGTTCGGCGGGTGGCTGCGCGGGCAGGTCATCCTGATGACCATCATCGGCGTGGCCGCCGGCGTGGGGACGGCGCTCCTCGGCATCCGCTTCGCCCTGCTCCTCGGCCTCATCGCCGGCCTGACGGAGGTGATCCCCATCATCGGCCCCATCCTGGGGGCAGTCCCGGCGGTGCTGGTCGCCCTCTTCCAGGGCCCGTGGGTGAAGGTGGTGCTGGTGATCGCCCTCTACACCGTCATTCAGCAGGTCGAGGGCAACCTAGTCGTGCCGCGGGTGATGCGGGCGGCGGTGGGGCTCTCGCCGCTGCTGACGATCATCGCCCTGATCGTGGGGGCGCGCCTGCTGGGGATCATGGGGGCGCTCCTCTCGGTGCCGGTGGCGGCGGCCCTGCAGGTCATCGTGGGCGAGATCCTGAACGCGGTACGGCGGGACGTCCGCCGGGCCGACCGGGCCCGCGCCGGTGGGGGAGGCGGAGCAGAGGGGTAGGCGGGCGGTCCCCGAGGGTCAGGAACTCGAGGCGGTCTGGGAGGCGGAGGGGGCGGTGCGGCGCCACTCTTGGGCCATCCGGATGCCCTCCTCCACCGTCGGAGCCAGCACCAGCCAGGGGCGCAGGCGGCCGAAGCCGGCGATCTCGAAGATCTCGCCCACGTGCGAGGTGGCTCCGGCGATCACCACCAGCCCCTGACGGTTGCGCACGTGCTTGAGGATCTCCATGATCGCCGCGATGCCGCCCGTGTCGATGTACTCGATGCCCGAGGCGTCGATGACCAGCGGCCCGTTCAGGCAGCGGTAGAGGTCCTCGAAGAGGCGCCGTCCCTCCAGGTGATCGACCTCCCCCTGGATGGTGAAGAGGGTGCCCCAGGGATGGGACTCGGCAGCGGTACGCATCTCTAACAACTTCCTACCCGGGGAAACGGTTCCTAAACATTCTACGGCAGCGCCCGGGACGGGGAGGAGGCCCGCGGTGACCGTCCGGCCGGCCCGCCGCGGCGCGTCACGCCGCCAGTTCCAGCGACCGCAGGTACGGGGTGGGGTCGAGGCGGGAGAACGCGTCCAGCCGCACCGCCCGGCCGGGGCCCATCAGCGCCTCACGCAGGAACGCGCCGGCTGCGGCCTCGCGCCACCAGGTCGGCCCGAAGCGCGCCACGAGCTCCGCCCACAGCTCCTCGGTGCGCACGCGGGCGATCAGGTAGGAGGGGGCGTAGACGTCGTAGAGGGCCACGACGTGGTGGGTCTGCCAGTAGCGCCCGGGCATGGGCAGGCCGACCAGCTCGCGGTACAGCGCGGCGTAGAGGGCGTCGGCGCCGTCCATGTCGGGCTGCTCCGTCCAGTAGCGCAGCTTGAAGAGGGCGTTGGCGCCGTAGAAGGTCAGGAAATAGAGCTGCAGGAACCGCTCGCGGCGGGCCAGGTCGTCCGCCACGGCAGGGGGCAGGTCCGCCTCTTCCACCAGGAAGCGTGGGTGGACCGCCAGCGTCTCCAGGAGCGTGCTGAAGAGCTCCGCCACGCCGGCGGGGATGAGGTAGCGGTCGGTGTAGCTGCGCGCCGGATCGACGGAGGCGAAGTGCAGCGCGTGGCCCATCTCGTGGGCGTAGCCCGTGTAGTCGCTGGTCGGGCTGGTGCGCTGGTAGAGGACGTAGACCTCGTGGGGGATGTGCACTCCGAAGCAGACCGGGGAGGCGTGCTTGCCGGGGCGCGGCTCGGCGTCCACGGTGATGCGCGCCAGGTCGAAGCCCAGGCGCCGGCAGACCTCCCCGACCAGCGCCGGGACGTCGAGCGCGGCCACGGCGGGGTCCACGGGCGCGTAGATGACGTGCCCGAAGACGTAGAAGTCGTCGTAGTACTCCGCCGGGCCCCCCAGCAGCTCCGCGGCGAAGGCGTCGAGCTCGGCGCGGAAGGCCGGGTAGGCGGCGCGGGCGGTGCGCTCGACCAGCCCGCGCAGGGTGGCCGCGTCCACGCCCTCCTCCTCCAGGTAGACGTCCAGCGGCGTCAGCCCCAGCGGCGCGAAGACGCGTCGGCTCAGCGCCATGCGCTCCGCCAGGAGCGGGGTGAGGACCCGGGCCTGCTCCAGCAGGCCGTCGAAGACGCGGCGCCGGCGGGCCCGGTCGCGGGCGTGGCGGTGGTTGAAGCGCCGCCAGGTGCTGAGGGTGACGACCTCGTCCCCCTCCGCCACCTGCACCGCCTCGCTGCGCAGCCGGTAGATCTCGTTGTCCAGCCGGGTATAGGTGGAGGCGGCCGCGGCGCGCAGGGCGGCGAAGTGGAGCGGGCGGGGGAAGGCCTCGGGGGGAAGCGCGGCCAGGGCGTCGCGGGCGAGGGCCTCGATCTGGCGGCTCAGCGCCTCCATGCGGGCTTCGTCGTAGGGCCACCCCGCGTACTGCCGGCAGGTCTCGCGGTTGAGCTCGACCTCCAGACCCTCCAGCCGGGTCTGGAACTCCTCGATGGTCAAGCTCACTGGTCTTCGTCGTCGTGCGCGTCGATGTAGGAGAGGGCCTGGGAGAGGGCGGCGGTGAGGAAGGCGGTGGCCTCGTGCTCGCAGAGGTCGCTGAAGCCGCGCCGCTCCAGGAAGCCGCGCAGCGCCGGGATGAGCCGGGCGAGCCGGCGGGACATGTGGGAGAAGAGGTCCCAGTAGGCCTCCTCGGCCGCAGGGTCTCCCATGCTGGTACGCCCGCTGAGCGCCTGGTAGCGGGCGTGCAGGTCGCGGTAGAGGGCGTCCTGCTCGTGCTCCTCCCGCAGGCGCTCCAGCGCGGAGGAGACCTCGACGTCGTCGAGCGCCTCCTGGGCCAGGAAGGACATGTCCAGGAGCAGCTCGCTGAGCTCCTCCGGCGGGTGGCCCAGGTAGAGGTCCTCCTGGTGGTTCTCGGCGCCGATGAGGCGGCGCAGTTCCCGCGTCAGCTCGTCGTCGGCCTTGGGGAGCGGCGGCGGGCCGTCGCCCGTGGGCTCATAGACCGCGATGTGCGCCAGCACCTCCTCCCCGAAGCGCCGGGAGAGGTAGGCCCGCATCTCCTCGCTGCTGATGGGCTTCAGGTGGGCCAGGATCAGGTTCTTGCCGGTGAAGGCCCGGTACCGCCACCCCTCGGCCGCGAGGGTCTCCACCACCTCGGCGGCCTTCTCCAGCCAGGAGCCCGGACGCCGGGCCTCGCGGCGGAGGATGGACGACAGGGTCTTGAGGGACCGCCCGCGAAACGGCAGCTTCCGCGGCCGGTCGAACAGACGGATCTCGATTTCGGTCAAGGTCCGGGCACGCGCCATCCCCAGTGAGGTCAGTATAGCATGCTCCCCTCCCGCCCCCTGGAGGACCGCACCGCCCACTGACCGTGCGCCGCCCCGGATGCGGAAGATGTCCCGACGGGCAGGGGGCGTGCGCCTCTCGCACCTTGAGAAGCCGGGCACGGTAGTCCATCATGGTGGAGAGTCGCCGGAGGAAAGTCGGACGCGGACGTGTCTGTGGCGCGGGCGGGAGTGATCGCCGCCCCGGCCGGAGGCGCGGGGCGGCGTCCGAGAGGGGGAGGAAGACGGCGGGGGAGAGGCGGCCAGCCCTCGGCAGCAGGTCACTTCACGTGGGAGGCGGCCGCGCCGATCGGACCGGTTCCAGGTCGAGGAGGCCCGTCGCCCCCGCCACCTGCCTCCTGCCCACTTCGTCGCCGGTTTAGACGTAGTGCGGGGGGAGGTTGGGGGGACTCGGCGGTCGGGTCCGGAGAGGGACGCGGAAGGCTGACGGAGGCTGAAGGGGGAGTGTGCCGGTGGACATCCAGGTGCAGGTCCGCAAGGTGGACGGCGTGCCACTCCTCGACGTGGCGGGCGAGCTCGACCTCTACACCTCGCCCAAGCTCAAGGCGGCGCTCGACGGCCTGCTGGCCGAGGGGCACACGCGACTCATCGTCAACCTGCTGGAGACCACCTACCTGGACAGCACCGCGCTCTCCGTCCTCACCGCGACCCTGAAGCAGGTGCGGGAGGCCGGAGGGAACCTCGGCCTGATCTACACCCAGCCCCAGATCGAGCGCATGTTCACGATCACCGGATTGGACGAGGTCTTCCCCATCTTCCGGGGCGAGGCCGACGCGGTGAACGCCGCTCGCGCATGGGGCGCGGACGCCGCCGGGCGCTAACGGCGGGCGCGGCGGCGCTCCTGCCCGTCCTGCGCGCCCTGCTGGGCATCGCCGCGGGCGGCTTGCTGGCGGCGCTGTGCACGCTCGTCATCGGGCTGCTCCAGCTCGGCTACCGCCGCGAGTTCCTCTTGCTCTACGTCCCCGGCGTCCTGGTGGTGGCGCACCTGACGGGGCTGATGCCGGGGGTGGTCGCCGCCCTGGGCAGTGCGCTGCTGGCCCTCGCCTTCCTGGAGGCGCCGGCCGGGCAGGTGGTGGCGAAGCTGCGGGCCGACCTGCTGCCGCAGACGCTCTACGTCCTCACCCTCCTGCTCGTGGCCGTGGCCGGCAGCCAGTACCGCGCCGTGCAGCACCGGCTGCACCGCGACCTCCTCCACGCCCGGCGACGGGAGCAGGACGAGGCCCTGCTGGTCGAGGTCACCGACCTGCTGATGCGCCAGCCCGAGGAGGCGGTGGCGCTGGAGGGCGTGTTGCGCCGTCTCGTCCCGGCGCTGGGCGAGACGGCCGCGGTGCTGCGGGGTGAGGGGGCCCGCCTGACGCCGGGCGCACAGATCGGGTTCGGGCTCTTCCCCCGCACGTGGCAGGCGCTCACCACGGATGCGGCGGTCGTGGAGGCGCTGACGCGGGCGGCGGGGCCGGCGGTCCTGGGCCGCGGGAGCGGGCCGGTGGGGCTGGGTGAGGCGCTGGCCATCGACCGCGCCGCGCTGCTGGTCGCGCCGATGCGCTTCGGCGACGAGGCCCTGGGCGCGCTGGTGCTGGCGGCCCGCAGCGCCCGGGCCTTCGACGGCGAGGCGGTGCGCGCCGCCGGGGCCGTCGCCGACCGCCTGGCCGCCGCCGTGCACCGCCGTCGCCTGGCCGAGCAACGGCGGCGCCGCGACCGCCACACCCAGTTCATCTCCGACCTGATGGTGGAGTTCGCCCGCCAGCAGGCGCTCCCGGCCCTCCTCGACCGCGTGGCCACCCGCTGCGCCGAGACCCTGGGCCAGTGGTGCGCCATCGGCCTGGTGCACGCCGGCCAGGAGGTCCTGCGCTTCGACACCATCTACCACCCCCAGGCCGAGCGGGGCGACGCCCTGCGGTGCGGGTTCGGGGAAGAGCGCCTGAGCGAGCACCTGCGGGCCCGCCGCATCCTGGAGCAGGGCCGGCCGGTGGTGCTGACGCGCGGCGACCTGCGCGGCGACGCGCTCCGCGCCCTGCTCGATGCGCCCGAGGGGGCCGACGACGACCCGGTGGTGATGGCGGTCCCGATCTACAGCGGCGGCCGTCCGCTCGGCCTGCTGGTGGTGGGTGGACGGGTCGGACAGCGCTGGGACGAGGAGGACCTCCGCCTCTCCTTGCTCATCGCCGACCGCGCCGGCGCGGCCATCACCAACGCCCGGCTCATCGAGGCGGAGCGGCGGGCCCGGGCGCGTGCCGAGGAGGAGGCACACCGCCTCCAGGCCCTCAACCGCATCATCGCGCTGGCCGCTGCTTCCACCGACCTCGGCCCGGTCTTCGACGAGTTCGCCGCGGCCCTGCGCGTGCTCGTCCCCTTCGTGCGGGTGACGGTCTCCCTCTACGTCCCGGAACGGGACTGGCTGCGCATGCCGTACTTCAGCGGCCCGCCGCTCACCGCCCCGCCCGAGCGCTTCGAGGGGCCGCGGGCCGGGACCGTGCGCGGCTGGGTGATCGACCACGGGCGCCCCTTCATCCGGCATGACACCTGGCGGGAGGCGGAGTTCGCCGAGGACGCGCTGCTCGCCCGGGCCGGGATCCGCGCCTACCTGGTCCTGCCGCTGGCGACCGAGGGGCGGGTGATCGGCACCCTCAACTTCGGGCACGCCGAGCCAGGCGCCTACACCGCCGAGCACGTGCGATTGGCCCAGCCGGTGGCCGACCAGCTCGCCGTCGTCCTCTCGCGCCGCCAGCTCTTCGAGGAGACGCGCCGCCTGGCCGGCCAGCTGGCGGAGACCCTGCAGCGGGCCCTGCTGCCGGCCGACCTGCCCCAGCCGCCCTTCACCGCCGTGGCGGCGGTCTACCGGCCGGCCGACCCGGAGGCGCGCATCGGCGGCGACTGGTACGATGCCTTCCTCCTTCCCGACGACCGGCTGCTGGTGGGCATCGGGGACGTGGCCGGGCACGGCCCGCCGGCGGCGGCCACCATGGGGCAGGTGCGCCACGTCGCTCGCGCCTACGCCCTGGAGGGGCGCTCCCCCGCCGAGATCCTGCGGGTGGTGAACGACCTCCTCTACCAGATCCCCGGCGGGCTGCACCTCTCCATGTGGCTGGCCCTGGTGGACATCTACCGTGGGGAGCTCGTCTACAGCGGCGGCGGTCACCCGCCGGCGGTGCTCCAGACGAACGGGGAGGCCAGGCTGCTCCACTCCTCGGGCCCGCCGCTCGGCATCTTCACGGGGCTGGCCTGCACCGAGGAGCGCGTGCCCTTCCCGCCGGGGTGCCGGCTCGTCGCCTACACCGACGGGCTGGTCGAGGCCACCCGCGACATCGTGGAAGGGGAGCGGCGGCTGCTGGAGGCGATGGCGGAGGCCCGCGCCGTCGAGCCCGGCCTGGCGGTGACCCGTCTGGTGGACCAGGTGCTGGCTGGCGGGCCGCAGCAGGACGACCTCGCCCTGCTGGTCCTGGACGCGCTCCCCCCGGAGGCGCCGCTGGTCCTCACCCTGCCGGCCGTGCCGGAGAACCTGCGGCGCATCCGCCGGGCGGTGCGCACCTTCGCCGAGCGCGTCGGCGCGCCGCACCTGGCCACGCCCATCGTCCTGGCGGTGGGCGAGGCCGTGCTCAACGTCGTGGAGCACGCCTACAGCGGGCAGCCGGGCGTGGTGACCGTGCGCGGGGAGTGGCAGGGGGAGGCGCTGACCGTGCTCGTCGCGGACCAGGGGCAGTGGCGCGCTCCCGTGGAGCGGGGACGGGGGCGCGGGGCGCTGATCATGCGCGGCCTGGCGGACGAGGTGGTGACCCGGGCCGGGCCGCGTGGCACGGTCGTGGAGCTGCGCTGGCAGGTCGGGCGACAGGAGGTGGGGACGTGAAGGCGGTGCGGGTGCACGAACCGGGGTCGGTGGAGGCGCTGCGCGTGGAGGACGTGCCGGTCCCTGAGCCGGGCGAAGGCCAGGCCCGCGTGCGCCTCGAGGCCGTCGGCGTGAACTTCCTCGACATCTACTACCGCAGCGGCGTCTACCGGGCTCAGGCGCCGTTCACCGTGGGCTCGGAAGGCGCCGGCGTGGTGGACGCGGTGGGGCCCGGCGTGGAGGAGGTGCGCGTGGGGGACCGGGTGGCCTACGCCATGACGCTGGGCGCCTATGCCGAGTACGCCGTGGTGCCGGCCTGGCGCCTCGTCCCCGTGCCGCCGGAGGTGGAGCTGCGCACCGCGGCCGCCGCCCTGCTCCAGGGCCTGACCGCCCACTACCTGACCACCAGCACCTACCCTCTGCGGGAGGGCGAAACGGCGCTGGTGCACGCCGCCGCGGGCGGCACCGGGGCGCTCCTGGTGCAGGCGGCGGTGCGGCGCGGGGCCACCGTCTTCGGGACGGTCTCCACCGAGGAGAAAGCTCAGGTGGCCCGAGAGGCGGGCGCGCACGCGGTCATCCGCTACACGGAGGAGGACTTCGTGGCGGCGGTGCGGGAGCGCACGGGCGGCGCGGGGGTGCACGTGGTCTACGACTCGGTGGGGCAGGCCACCTTCCTGCGCAGCCTCGACTGCCTGCGGCCGCGCGGTTACCTGGTCCTCTTCGGCCAGGCCAGCGGACCGGCGCCGGCCATCGACCCGCAGATCCTCAACGCCAAGGGGTCGCTCTTCCTCACCCGCCCCAGCCTGGGCCACTACATCGCCACCCGGGAGGAGCTGCTGTGGCGCAGCCGGGAGCTCTTCGAGTGGATCGTCCGGGGCGAGGTGCGGGTGCGCATCGACCGGGTCTGGCCGCTCGAGGCGGCGGCCGAGGCGCACCGCTACCTGGAAGGGCGCCAGACGAAGGGGAAGGTGCTGCTGCTGCCGCGGGGCTGACCGGCGGGGCCGAGTCGGGGGTCTGCGGACTCGGACCGGCGCACCAGGCGCCCGGGTCCGCCGTTCACCCGATCAGCACGATCAAGATGACGAGCGCGAGCAGCAGGGTCCAGCGCGCCACCTGAGCCATCTCACGCCGACCTCCCGTGCCCTGACCTCGGGGCCGTCGCCGTCGCAGGGCAGCGCAGAGGGGAGGGGAATGCCCTCCCGGCGTGTAAAGCAGGGAAACACCCATGCGCTGCCCGACCTGCGCCTTTGAGAACCCGGCAGGGATGCGATTCTGCGGGCAGTGCGGCACGCTCCTGCCTGGCGCCGAGGCCGGCGAGGAGCGCCGCCTGGTGACGGTCCTCTTCGCCGACCTGGCCGGGTTCACCGGACTGGCCGACGCCCTCGACCCCGAGGACCTGCGCGCGGTCGTCTCCCGCTTCTACGGCATGGTGGCCGCGGAGGCGAGGCGCTTCGGTGGGACGGTGGAGAAGTACGTGGGCGATGCCGCGCTGGCCATCTTCGGGCTGCCCGAGGTGCACGAGGACGATGCGCTGCGGGCGGTGCGGGCGGCCCTGGCCATGCGCGGAGCGCTGGCGCGGCTGAACGAGCAACTGGCCGCCGAGGGCGCCCCGACCCTGGCCATGCGCATCGGCATCAACACCGGCGAGGTGGTGGCCGACCCGCGCGGCGGCGGGCTCGGCGAGTTCCACCTGGCGGCGGACGCCGTGAACGTGGCGGCCCGGCTCCAGCAGTACGGCCGTCCGGGGGCCATCCTCATGGGCGCCCGTACCGAGCCGCTGGGGCCGCTGGCGTTGAAGGGCAAGGAGCGGCCGGTCCCGGCCTGGGAGGTCGTGGGGCTGCGGACGCGTCCCGGCGCGCCGGCGGGGCGGCG
>JAVHLY010000018.1:18869-23989 GCA_031081585.1 Armatimonadota bacterium | reverse complement strand
GCCGCTGGGGCCGCTGGCGTTGAAGGGCAAGGAGCGGCCGGTCCCGGCCTGGGAGGTCGTGGGGCTGCGGACGCGTCCCGGCGCGCCGGCGGGGCGGCGTGCCCCGCTGATCGGGCGCACCGGCGAGCTCGACCTCCTGCTGCGCCTGTACGACCGGGTGGTGACGGAGCGTCGCGCCCACCTGGTCACGGTCCTCGGGCCCGCCGGCGTGGGGAAGTCGCGGCTGCAGCAGGAGTTCGTGGGGCTGCTGCGCGCCCTGCCGGAAACGCCGGCCATCGGCACGGGGCGCTGCCTCCCCTACGGGGAGGGGCTGGCCTTCTGGGCGGTGGCCGAGATCCTCAAGCAGGACGCGCAGATCCGGGACGACGACCCCGAGGACGCGGCGCGGGAGAAGCTGCGCGCGGCCGTGGCGCAGCGCCTCCCCGACGAGGCCGACACGGTGGCGGCGGCGCTGGGCTTCCTCATCGGGCTGGTCTTTCCGGGCTCGGCCGTCGCCGCCTACGACCCCCGCAGCGCGCGCGAGGAGGCGTTCCTCTCCTGGCGCCGCTACCTGGAGGCGCGGGCGCGGCAGCGGCCGCTCGTGCTCGTGGTGGAGGACCTCCACTGGGGCGACGAGGGGTTGCTGGACCTCCAGGACTACACCGCCTCCCGCCTGCAGGAGGTCCCAGTGCTCATCCTGGCAGCGGCCCGTCCGGAGCTGCTGGAGCGGCGCCCCCACTGGGGCGGGACCGCCCGCGACGCCACCCGCATCGACCTCAGCCCGCTGGACGCCACCGAGGCCCGCCGCCTCCTCGCCGCCCTCCTGCCGGGGGCCCCGACGCTGCCCGAGCGCCTGGCCGCCCGCATCGCCGACGCGGCGGAGGGGAACCCCTTCTTCATGGAAGAGATGGTGCGGCTGCTGGTCGAGCAGGACGTGCTGACCGCCGAGGGGGACCGGTGGCAGGTCGGTCGGGCGCTGGACGACCTCCCCCTGCCCGACACGGTGCAGGGCGTGATCGCCGCCCGGCTCGACCGCCTGCCGGACGACGAGAAGCGCGTCCTGCAGCAGGCCGCGGTCGTGGGGCGCATCTTCTGGATGGGGACGCTGCGGGCCCTGGTGGAGGAGACGGTGCCGCTCGCGGGGATCCTCGACCGGCTGGAGGGGCGCGATCTGATCCGGGAGCGGGCGGAGTCGACGCTGGCCGGCGACCGGGAGTTCATCTTCAAGCACATCCTGACGCGCGAGGTCGCCTACGCCACCCTGCCCCGGGCGGTGCGGGCGCGCACCCATGCGCAGGTAGCGACCTGGGTGGAGCGCACCGCCGCCGGGCGCACCGAGGAGCTCCTCGACCTGCTGGCCTACCACTGGACGAGCGCCCGCGAACCGGCCCGGGCGCTGGAGTACCTGGTGCGGGCCGGGGACCGGGCCCGCCGGCTCTTCGCCAACCGGCGCGCCGCCGACGCCTACACCCGGGCCCTGGCGCTGGGGGTCGACCTCGCTCCGGACCTCCGCCTGCGCCTGCTGCGCCACCGCGCCGAGGCCCGCCAGCTGCTGGGGGAGTACGACGGCGCGGAGGCGGACATCGCCGAGACCCTGCGCCTCCTCCCGCAGACGGCAGGCGGCCGGGAGGTGGAGCCGGCGCTGCGCTTCGAGCAGGTCCGGCTGGACCACCGGCGCCGGCGCGTCCCGATCCCGGAGATCATCGCCGGCTACGAGGAGGCCCGCCGCCTGGCCGCCACGGTGGGGGACCGCCGCACCGAAGGGCTGTGTCTGCTGGAGACCGCCAACGCGCATTGGGACCAGAACCGTCCCGGTGAGGCGGAGCAGCTGGCCCGTACCGCCCTGCCGATCTTCGAGGCGCTCGGGGACCATGGGGCGGTGGCGGGCGTCCTGAACCTCCTCTCCACGGTCCGCTGGTTGGTGCGCGACCTGCCCGGCGCCCTCGACCTCACGGAGCGCGGGATCGGCGAGGCCCGGGCGGGCGGGGACCGGGCCCGCGAGGCCACCGCGCGCAGCTACCGGGGGCTCTACCTGTGGCTGGGCGGCCGCGCGGTGGAGGCGCTGGCGGCGCTGGAGGAGGCCGACCGCCTGGCCGAGGAGATCGGCGACCGTCGGCGGCGGATGTGGATCGCCCAGTTCAGCGGGATGGCCGAGCTCGGCCTGGCCTGCCTGGAGGCGGCGGCGCGCCACCTGGAGACCTCCCTGCAGCTCTCACGCGAGATCGGCTACACCAACCCCGTGACGTTCTTCAACTGCGTTCAGCTCCACCGGACGCTGGGCGACCTGCGGCCGGTGCTGGTCCTGGTCGACGAGTTCCCGCCCGGCGCGTTGCGCCCGGGCGACGTCCACCGGCCCACCCTGGCCGCGGCGCACGCGCTGCTGGCCGTGGAGCGCGGGGAGCGGGACTCGCCGTTCGTGGACGAGGTGGTCGAGGCGGTGGGTCAGCCCATCGTCTCACCCAGCACGTTGATCGCCGCCGCCGACGTGGCCCACGCGCTGGCGCTGGCGGACGACGTCGGCCGGGCGGAGGCGCTGGCGCGGGCCGTCCTGGCGCAGATCCCGTCCGGGTGGCTGCCCGCGGCGGCCGCCCATGCGGGGATCGCGCTGGCTGCCTGCTGTACGGCGGGCGGGCGGTTCGGGCCCGCGGTGGGCCATCTCGACCGCGTCGACGGCGTGCTCCGCGGACTGGGCTTCCGGCTCTTGGAGGCGGAGGCGGCGCTGGCGCGCGGTGCGGTGCTGGCCGCCCGGGGGGACGGCACCGGCGCCCGCGCGCAGGCTGCGCAGGCGCGGGCGCGGGTCGAGGCGGTGGCCGCGGCCATGGCCGACGACGCCGTGCGCGCCCAGCTGCGGGCGGGGCCGCTCGGACGGCAGGCGGAGACGCTGCTCGGGATCGCGGCGCACTGACGGCCTTCCCCGGCCCGCACCGTCGCTCCCAACTCCACCCCGGAGGTGAACGTCATGGCCTTCATCCGCACCGTGCCCCCCGAGGAGGCGACCGGGCTGCTGCGCGACCTGTACGAGGAGGACCGCCGTCGGGACGGGGCGGCGGCCCACTCCACGCAGGCCCTCAGCCTGCGACCGGAGGTCATCGCCGCGTGGCGGGCGCTGCGGGACGCCATCCGCGCGCACATGGACCTGCGGCGGTACGAGCTGGTCACCATCGCCGCGGCCCGCGCCCTGCGCTGTACCTACTGAATGGTCGCTCACGGAGCGGTGCTCCGTGCCCAACTCTTCAGCGCCGAGCAGGTGGAGGCCATCGCCCGCAACTACCGCACGGCGGGGCTGCCGCCGGAGGAGGTGGCGATGATGGCCTACGCGGAGAAGATCGCCCTGCACGCCTGGCGGGTGACGCCCGAGGACATCGAGACGCTGCGCCGCCACGGCTTCACCGACGAGGAGATCCTGGACATCGCGCTGGCCGCCTCGGTCCGCAGCTTCTTCAGCAAGGTCCTGGACGCCGTCGGCGCCGAGCCCGACCCCCACTACCACAGCCTGGAAGCGCCCCTGCGCCGCGTGCTGGCCGTGGGCCGACCCTTCGAGGCAGGTTGACCCTCACCCCCGGGCTGAGCGGTCCCCGGGCCCCGCACCCGCCGGGGCGGGCGCCTGCCCGGGCCTCGGAAGGCGGGCGCCGACGGGGGCGTTGACAGGGGTGCCCCGGGGCGGCAGCATAGTAGTTGCTTTCATAACTACTCCATTACCCTGGGGGCGGTCGATGGCGGCCCACCCGGAACGGCACCTGGAGGCCCTGGGGTTCAGCCCGTACGAGGCCCGAGTCTACGTCACCCTCCTCCGGCACAGCCCCGCCACGGGGTACGAGGTCGCCCGGGCCAGCGCCATTCCCCGCCCGAACGTCTACACCGTCCTGGCCCGTCTTGAGTCCCGGGGGGCCGTCCGCCGCCTGCAGACCCCTGAGGGGGTGCAATACGCCCCCGTCCCGCCGACCGAGCTGATCGGCCGGCTCGCAGCCGCCTTCCAGCGCCACGCCGTGGAGGCGCGCCGCGCGCTGACCCGCGTCCGCCCCGCCCGGTCTGAGGACGTGGCCTGGAACGTGCGCGGCTACGACCGGATCCTCGAGCAGGCCAGGGCGCAGGTGGAGGCCACCAGGCGCGTGCTGTGGATCGCCCTCACCCCCGCCGAGGCCCGGGCGCTGGCCGGTGCGCTGGCGGCGGCGCGCCGGCGGGGGGTGCGCGTCACCACGCTCTGTCTGGAGGCCTGCCCGGAGCCGTGCGGTGGGTGCGTGGGGACCCTCCACCGGTACCGGGTGCCGCCCGAGCGCGCCGGGCGGTGGCTCGTTCTCGTCAGCGACGGCGCGGAGGTCTTCGGGGCCGAGATCGGCGCCCATCCCGACCAGGCCGGTGCGGTGCGCAGCCGCCACCGTGTCCTGGTGGACCTCGTCACCTGGTACTTGCGCTACAGCGTGGCGCTGGGACGGACGCTCGACGCGCTGGGCGTCCCTCCGGCGCAGATGGACCGGCCCGAGGCCGCCCGGCGTCTGCCGGCGGCCGGCGCCTGGCTGCGGCACCTGCGCCGCGCCCTGCAGGATGCGCGGCAGGGTCGGAAAGGAGGTGAGGGTCGGGCGCACTGAGTCGGTGCGGCGCTCCGCCGCCTGGGGCCGACCAGCGGGGAATCCGGCAACAGGAGGAGGAACGCCATGGGGACGCACGTGCTGAGGCTCGTCCGCTCGAGGAGCATGACCATCGCGCTGGCCGCCACCGCCCTGCTCGCGGCTGCGGCCGTGGTGGCGGTCACCACGGTACCGGCGCCGGTCCGCGCGGCGCCCGAGACGCTGACGGTGGCGGAGCTGCGCATGGCCCTGCGCGGGCTGCTCGTCGACCACATCGTCTGGTCGCGCGCCTCTGTCGTGGCCACCCGCCTGGGAGAGCGCGCGGCGGCCCGCGTCGCGGAGGAGCGGGCCCTGCAGAACGCCCGCGCCATCGGCCAGGCCATCGCCCCCTTCTACGGCACCGATGCGGCGGCGAAGTTCGGCACTCTCTTCACCGGCCACGTCCAGGCCGTGCAGGACCGGCTCTCGGCCACGCTGGCCGGCAGTGAGGCCCGCCGGAAAGCCGCCGACGACCGCGCCGGCCGCAACGCCGACGAGATCGCGGCCTTCCTGGCCGGTGCCAACCCCCACCTGCCG
>JAVHLY010000018.1:0-18769 GCA_031081585.1 Armatimonadota bacterium | reverse complement strand
GCCGTCGCGGCCCCCGGCGGCCCCAGCGTCGTGCCGCGCAGTCCCCCACTGCACACCGCCAGGGAGCGACGCCGGAGGCGGCGAAGGAAGTGAGCGCCCATGTCGTCCGTCGACCGTGAGAGGAGGTCGCATGGCCGTCGCCGTCTCGTTGCGTGAGAGCGTCCGCACCGTCGTCCGCACCTGCGCGCGGGTCCAGCCCGGCGAAGTCGTCGTGGTGGCCTGCGACACCCAGACGCAGCGGATCGCCGAGGCCATCGCCGAGGCGGTGCGCGAGGTGGGCGCGGAGCCGGTGCTGGTGACCATGCTGCCGCGCGCCGCCCACGGCAACGACCCCCCCGCCCCCGTGGGCGCGGCCATGAAGGCGGCCCATGTGGTCATCCAGCCGGTCACCTACGCCATGACCCACACCGACGCCACCCGCGAGGCGCTCCAGGCGGGCGCGCGGGTGCTGGTGCTGCGCGGGGTCACCGAGGAGATCATGACCCACGGCGCCATGCTGGCCGACTACGACCGCATCGACCGGGTGACCCGCGAGGTGGCGCGGCGCCTCACCGCCGCCGAGCGCGTGCGCGTGCGCACCCCGGCGGGGACCGACCTGGTGATGAGCGTGGCCGGCCGCCGCGCCATCGCCCTCACCGGCCGGGTGGGGGGGCCCGGCACCTTCGCCGCCATGCCGGACGGCGAGGCGGCCATCGCCCCCGTGGAGGGCACTGCCGAGGGGACGCTGGTCGTCGAGCACACCATGGACAACCTGGGGCGTCTGGACGCACCCATCCGCATGACGGTGCGGGCGGGGCGCGTGGTGGCCATCGAGGGCGGGGCTTCGGCGGAGGCGCTGCGCCGCCTGGTCGCCGAGGCCGACGAGCACGCCACCAACATCGCCGAGTTCGCCATCGGCACCAACGACCGGGCCCGGCTCATCGGCTCGATGACGGAGGACAAGAAGGTGGCGGGCTCGGTGCACGTGGCCATCGGGGACAACCACGTCATCGGCGGGGTGGTGACGAGCCAGCTCCACCTGGACGGGCTGCTGCTGCGGCCGACGGTCGAGCTGGACGGCGAGGTGGTGGTGCGGGACGGCCGCCTCCTCGTCGAGCCGTCCGAGGCGGCGGGTGCGGAGGGGCGGGCATGAGGGCCGCGCGGCTTCGGCGGCCGTCCGGGGGGGGGCCGGGCGGCGGGGCGGTGCGGATGCGCCTGATCGACCTGACGATCCCCTGGGGGCCGGGGGTGGAGCCGGTCCCCGGCCACCCGCACATCTACTACGTCCCCATCCACCACCACGAGCTGCACGGCCTCTCCACCGGGTTCGCCACCTTCAGCATCCACACCGGGACGCACATCGACGCCCCCTACCACTTCATCCCGGGCGGGCTGACCATCGACCGGGTGCCGCTGGAGTGGCTGTGCGGGCCGGCGGTCCTGGTGGACCTGCGCATGCACGCCCGGCCGGGCCAGCCCTTCACGGTGGAGGCGCTGCGCCAGGCGGTGGGCGACCCCGCGCAGCTGCGCGACCGCCGGGCGGTGCTCTGGAGCGGGTGGGCCGAGGAGCACTGGCGCGACCCGCGCTTCTACCGCGACAACCCCTACCTGGCCACCGACGCGGCGGAGTGGCTGGTGGAGTGCGGGGTGCGGGCGCTGGCGGTGGACTTCGCCGTGGACGGCGGGCCGCCCAAACCGCCGGGGCAGCCGCGCTACCCGGTGCACCTGATCACGCTGGGCGCCAACGTCTGCCTGATCGAGAACCTGATCAACCTGCACGCCATCCCCGTCCGGGAGTTCACGCTGCTGGCGATGCCGGTGCCCGTGGTGGGCGGCAACGGCGGGCCGGCCCGCGTGGCCGCCCTCGTGCCGTGACCGTGCGCGTTGGGGGCGCGCGCCGGCCCGCCTCCCCGCCGTGAGCGACGCTCCGCCGCTGGCCGTCCGGGGAGTGCACCACGTGGGCGTCCTCGTCCGGGACGCGCGCGCCACCGCCGCCCGGCTGGCCGCGCTGGGGCTGCGGGTGCGCGCCTGGGAGGAGTACGGGCCGGGCGAGCTCCGGATCGCCTTCATCCCGGTCGGGGAGACGCTCATCGAGCTCATCGAGCCGCTCACCGACCAGGGGTGGAACGCCGAGTGGCTGCGCACGCATGGCGAGGGGGTCCAGCACGTCGCCCTGGCCGTGGACGACCTGGCCGCGGCGCTGGCAGCGCTGCGGGCCCGCGGCGTGGCCCTGGCCGACGAGGCGCCGCGCCGGGGCGCCGGCAACACGCTGATCGCGTTCCTGCGCGACCCCGCCGGGGGCGTGCTCGTGGAGCTGACCCAGCCGCTCGGCCCGCCCCCGTGGGCGGCGTGACGGGCGCCCTGTCGTCGTGAGCCGCCTGGCGGTCGTCCAGCTGGCGGCGCCGTGGGCGGACGCGGCGACGATGCGGGAACGCACCGTCCGGCTGCTGCGCCAGGCCGCGGCGGAGCGCACCCGGCTGGCTGTCCTGCCGGAGCTGTGCACGGTCAGCTACGACTTCCGCACCCGCGAGGAGGTGGCACCCTCCGCAGAACCCCTCGACGGCCCCACGGTCCGGGCCTGGCACGCGGTGGCCCGGGAGACGGGGATGTGGGTGCTGGGAGGCCTGCCCGAACGCGACGGCCGGGACCTCCGCAACAGCGCCGTCCTGGTCGGTCCCCGGGGCCTCCGGGGTGTCTACCGGAAGGTGCACCTCTACCACTTCGAGCGTGAGGTCTTCACGCCGGGCGACCGCTTCGAGGTGTGGGAGACGCCCGTGGGCCGGCTCGCCCCCCTGATCTGCTACGACCTGCGCTTCGCGGAGGCGGTGCGCCTCCTCGTCCTGCGGGGCGCGGAGGTGCTGGCCGTCCCGACCACCTGGACCGACCGCGGCAAGCCCCAGCCGTGGGACGCGCGCGGGTGGTGCGGGGCCGCCTACCTGGCGGCGGGATACGCCTACGGCAGCCGGCTCTGGGTGGCCTGCGCCGACCGCGCGGGGCAGGACGGCGGGGTGCGCACGCTGGGGTGCAGCCTGATCGTCGACCCGCACGGAATGGTCCGGGCGGGCCCGGCCGCGCCGGACCGGGAGGAGGTCCTGACCGCGGAGGTGCGCGGCCCCGCCCCGCGAGCCACGGCGGAGATGGACCTCATCGGCGACCGCCGGCCGGAGCTGTACACCGAGCTGATCGCCGGCGGACGTGGCCGGGCCGTGGGTGCCCGTCGCCCGGGTGAGCGTCCGTAAGGTTTCTGACGACGACAGCCTGCCCGCGCCGGGAGGCCCCGCCGGCAGGAGGCCGCTCTAGCTTCGTTTAATTGAACTTCAATGTAATTGAAACTAGGCTCGTAGGGGAGGCGCCCATGGACCTGGGGCTGGGCGGCAAGGTGGCGCTGGTCACCGGCGGCAGCAAGGGCATCGGCCGGGCGGTGGCCGTGGCCCTGGCCAGGGAGGGTGCGCGGGTGGGGATCGTCGCCCGCGACGCGGAGCGGCTCGAGCGCGTCGCTGGCGAGATCCGCCAGGCCACCAGCGCCGAGGTCGTCCCCTTCCCGGGCGACGTCATGCGGCCCGAGGACCCGCCGCGCATCGCCGACCAGGCGGCCGCCCACTTCGGCCGCCTGGACATCCTGGTGAACAACGCCGGAGCTGCCCCGGGCGGCCTGCTCCTGGACCTGACCGAGGAGCACTGGGCCCTGGCCCTGCAGACGAAGTTCCTGGGCTACATCCGCTTCATGAAGGCGGTCATCCCCCACATGCTGCGCGCCGGCGGGGGGCGCATCGTGAACATCGTCGGCAACGACGGGATCAAGCCGGCGTTCTGGGAGCTGACGCCCAGTGCCGCCAACGCGGCCGACCTGGCGGTGACCCTGGCCCTGGCCGAGCAGTACGGCCCCCACGGCATCCTGGTGAACGCCATCAACCCGGGACCGGTGGCCACCGACCGGTGGGACGGCCTCGTGGCCGCCTACGCGCGGGACATGGGGCTCTCCACGGAGGAGGCCTCCCGGCTGGCCACCGCGTCGATCCCGCTCGGGCGCATCTGCACCCCGGAGGAGGTGGCCGACGTGGCGGTCTTCGTGGCCTCGCCCCGGGCCAGCTTCATGAACGGGGCGCTCATCACCCTCGACGGCGGGCAGCGCAAGGCCCTGATGGACGTGCGGGGACGGCGGTGAGGCGGGTCTTCGAGCAGGTGGTGCCGGGCAAGCACGGGCTGGCCCTGGAGCTCGAGGCGGGTCAGATCCTGCGTGTGGTGGACCTGGAGGGCCAGCAGGTGGTGGACATGGCCCTCTTCAACCGCGACAACCTGCGGGAGAAGCTCTCCACCTCCTACTCGCGCACGCGGTACGTCCCCGCCCGCGTCGGCGAGTACATCCCCCGCGACCGGCTCACCGAGGGCGACGTCCTGCGCTCGACGCTCTGCCGGCCCATGATGACGATCCTCAAGGAGACGGCGCCCGAGAAGGGCGTGCACGACTGCCACAACCGGATGTGCAACCGCTTCCTCTACGAGGTCCAGCTGGGCGTGGGTCCCCAGGACGGCTGCCACGAGATCATCAGCCGGGTGGTGGCGCCCTACGGCCTGCTGCCGGAGGACATCCCCGACACCTTCGACATCAACATGCGGTACGAGCACGACTGCGCTAACCGGCGGTGGGTGATCGGCCTGCCGGCCAGCCGGCCGGGGGACTACGTCGAGTTCCGGGCGGAGATGCCGCTCGTGGTGGCGCTCTCCGTCTGCCCGCTGGAGATCGGCCCGTGCAACGGCGGGCGCTCCACGCCGGTGCGGGTGGAGGTGGACGCGCCCTAGCCGGCGGAGCGGCGGTCGGCACAGCCGGCCACGATGTGGCAGGGGAGGGGAGGAAGATGCGCGTGAGGACCACGTTGGCGAGACGGCTGGCAGCGCTGGCCCTGGCGGTGGGGCTCGTCCTGCCGCTGGTCGCGGTGCGCCCCACGGCCGCTCAGGCGCGGGAGTTCCGGATCGGCGTGGCGGTGGCCCTGAGCGGCATCTTCGGCCGGGATGGCACGCTGCTCAAGGAGGCCTACGAGCTGTGGGCCGAGGCGGTGAACGAGCGGGGCGGCATCGAGTCCCGCGGCGGACGGTACCCGGTGCGCCTGATCGTCTACGACGACGAGTCCAGCGAGGCCAAGAGCGCCCAGCTGGTCGAGCGCCTGGCCACCGTCGACCGGGTCGACCTGCTGCTCGGGGGGTTTGGCAGCAACGTCGTCTTCGCCTCCACCGCCGTGGCGGAGAAGTACAAGTACCCGTACTGCTCAGGCGCGGCCAGCGCCAACCCCATCTTCGAGCGCGGCTTCAAGTTTACGTTCGCCACGCTCAACAAGACCTTCGAGGAGGTGCGCGCCGTCGCCGAGGTCTTCGTGAACGCCCGGCCCAAGCCCCAGACCGCGGCCATCATCGGGGCCGAGCACCTCTTCGCCAAGCTTTCCGCGGAGGGCTTCCGGAAGGTGCTCCAGGACCACGGCGTGCGCGTCGTCCACTTCGAGATCTTCCCGCTGGCGCTCGCCGACTACACCTCGCTCCTGCAGAAGGTCAAGCGCCGCAACCCGGAGGTCCTCCTGGTGGGCAGCCTGCTGGCCCACTCCCTGCGGGTGATGAAGGCGGCCAAGGAGGTCGGCTACGCCCCCAAGGGCGTGGGCTTCAGCTTCGGACCCACCGTCCCCGACTTCGTGAAGGAGCTGGGGCGGGACGCCGAGTACGCCGTGGGGGCCTCCGAGTGGGTACCCTCGCTCTACTACCGCGACCCGGTCTTCGGCACCTCCCGCACCTGGTACGAGCGCTTCCGCCTGAAGTACCGGAAGGAGCCGGACTACACCCAGGTGGCGGCCACGGCCTGCGCGGTGGCCCAGCAGGTCGCCGTGCAGAACCTCAACCTGGTGCCGCCGCTGTCGGCGGAGGACCGCGAGCGCCTGGCCGAGGAGATGCACCGGCTGGACTTCCAGTCGCTGTACGGGCGGGTGAAGTTCGGGCCCGACGGGGCCATCGTGCTGAAGCCGCCGCTGGCCGTGCAGATCCAGGACGGCCGCGGGGTCCTGGTCTGGCCCAAGCTGCAGGGGGCGAAGCCGCTGCGCTACCCCATGCCCCCCTGGGACCGCCGCTAGGCCGGGGCCGGGGGCGCTGGCCGGCGACAGGCCGCGCCGCGAGGCAGGAGCGGGCGCCCCGCCGTGATGGTCTTCCTCCAGGCGGTGGCCAACGGGGTGCTGCTGGGCGGCGTCTACGCCGCCGCGGGCGTGGGGCTCTCGCTGATCTTCGGGGTCACGGGGATCGTGAACGCCGCGCATGGCGAGCTGATGATGCTCGGCGCCTTCACCACCTACTGGCTGGCCCGCAGCCACGGCGTGGACCCCCTCCTCTCCCTGCCCGTCGCCTTCCTGCTCCTGTTCGCCTTCGGGTACGGGCTGCAGCGGTTCGTCCTGAACCGCTCGGTGGGGGCGCCGCTCCTCGTCTCGCTGCTGGCCACCTTCGGTCTCTCGCTGGTGCTGGTGAACGCGGCGCTGCGGCTGTGGTCGGCGGACTACCGCGTCCTCAGCGTCCCCTACCTGGACCGCAGCCTTCACCTGGGAGAGGTGGTCCTCCCCTACACCCGCCTGGTCGCCGGTGGGCTCGGGCTGCTCATGGTGGCGGGGCTCTCCGCGCTGCTGGCACGTACCCCGCTGGGCCGGGCCATGCGCGCCACGGCCCAGGACTGGGAGATGGCGCAGCTGGCGGGCATCGACACCCGGCGCGTCTTCGCCCTCACGGTGGCCCTCGGGGTCGGGGTGACCGGCGCGGCCGGCTCGCTGGTCGCCTACTTCACCAACATCCACCCCTACATGGGGCTCACCTACACCCTCTTCGCCTTCGCCGTGGTGGTGCTGGGCGGGATGGGCTACATCCCCGGGGTCCTCTACGGCGGGCTGGCCATCGGCCTGGCCCAGGCCTTCACCGAGACCTACCTGGAGGCGGGGCTCTCGCTCATGGTGGCCTTCCTGCTGCTCTACGTGACGCTCTCGCTGCGCCCCGCGGGCATCACCGGGCGGGGCCGGGTCGAGTGAGGCGGCTGGGGCTGCCGGCGGCGCTGGTGGCGGGGCTGGCCCTGCTCCCGCTGGTGGCCGGCCCCTACCTGGTGCGGCTGCTGGCCGTGATCTTCATGTGGGGGGCGCTGGCCTCAGCGTGGAACCTGCTGGCGGGGTACGCGGGGCCGGTCGACCTCGGCCCGGTGGTGCACTACGGGCTCGGGGGGTTCACCGTGGCCGTGCTCCTCACGCGGGCGCACTGGCCCTTCCTGCCGGCGCTCGCCGCCGCCGGGGTGCTGGCCGCCCTGGTGGCCTACGTCGTGGGCACGCCCACGCTGCGGTTGCGCGGGGCCTACTTCGCCGTGGGGACGCTGGCCCTGGCCGAGGCGCTGCGCGAGGGGGCGCTCTCCTTCGACCGCGTGACCGGCCTCACCCTCACCGGCGGGAGCCACGGCATCACCTTCCCGCTGGGCCCGGGGACCACGTACTTCTACTACGTGCTGCTGGCCATCCTGGCGCTGGCGCTGGCCGCCTCCCTGTGGCTGGAGGGCTCCCGCTTCGGCTACGGGTTGCGCGCCATCCGCGAGAACGAGGTGGCGGCCGCCGCCTCGGGCATCGACGTGCTGGCCCTCAAGCGCTGGGCCTACTGCCTCTCCGCGGTGCTCATCGCCTGGGTGGGCGGGACGGCGGGGTACTGGCTCACCTACATCAACGCCAACGAGGCCTTCGGCCCCACCATCACCTTCCAGATGGTGGTGATGGCGATCCTCGGCGGGCTGGGCACGCCCTTCGGTCCGCTCCTGGGCGCGGCCGTGCTGGTCGTGCTGGCCGAGGTCCTGGGCACGCGGTTGCTCTACGCCTACCTCATCATCATCGGGCTGGTCATCATGGCCGTCTCCCTCGTCTTCCCGCAGGGTGTGGTGGGGCTGGCGCGGCTGCGGCTGCGCCGCCGCGCCCGGCCCGCCGTTCCGGCGGAACGGCGGGTGGCGGAGTCGTGACATGAGCCTGCTGGAGTGCCGGGACGTCACGCGCACCTTCGGCGCGCTGGTGGCCGTGGACCGCGTCTCCCTCAGTGTGGACGAGGGTGAGGTGGTGGCCGTCATCGGGCCCAACGGCGCCGGCAAGACGACGCTGTTCAACATGATCGCCGGCCTCCTCCCCCCGACCGGTGGGACGATCCGCTTCCAGGGTCGCCCCATCACGGGGCTGCCCGCCCACCGCGTCTGCCGCCTGGGCATCGTGAAGACCTTCCAGATCCCCCAGCCGCTGCTGGGGCTGCGCGCCTGGGAGAATGTGGCCGTGGGGGCGATGTACGGCCGGGGCCTGGGGGTACGGGAGGCCCGCGCCGAGGCGGTCCGCTGCCTGGAGCTGGTCGGGCTGGCCAAACCGGACGCCCCCGCCGCCAGCCTCACTACCGCCGAACGCCGGCGGCTCGACCTGGCGCGCGCCCTGGCCACCGGAGCGCGCCTGATCCTCCTGGACGAGAACCTGGCCGGGCTGACGGTGGCGGAGGCGGCCGAGATGGTGGAGGTGCTGCGGCAGGTGCGGGCCCGGGGACGGACGTTGCTGCTCATCGAACACGTCATGCGCACCGTGGTGACGCTCGCCGAGCGGGTCGTGGTCCTCACGCACGGGCGCAAGCTGGCCGACGGCCCGCCGGCCCGGGTCATGCGCGACGAGCAGGTGGTGAAGGCCTACCTGGGGGAGGCCTTCGCCTGAGGGCGGGGCGGGAGGCGCGCCGTGCTGGAGGTACGCGACCTGACCACGGGCTACGGGGACCTGACGGTGCTGCGCGGCGTCTCCCTGGAGGTGCGGCCGCAGACGGTCACGGTGCTCATCGGGCCCAACGGCGCCGGCAAGACGACGCTGCTGCGCGCCATCGTGGGGCTGCTGCGGCCACGCGGTTCCGCTCCGGCGGTGCTGTGGCGCGGGCGACGCATCGACCGGCTGCGCCCCGACGAGATCGTGCGCCTGGGGATTGCCGTGAGCCCCGAGGGTGCCCGCGTCTTCCCGGAGATGACGGTGCGGGACAACCTGCTCGTCGCCGCCGCCGTGGCGCGGGCCCGGGCGCAGCAGGCGCAGCGCCTGCGCGAGGTCTTCGACCTCTTCCCGCGCCTGGCCGAGCGCCAGGGGCAGCTCGCCCGCACCCTCAGCGGCGGGGAGCGGCAGATGCTCTCGCTGGGGCGGGCCCTGATGACCGCCCCCGAGCTGCTCACCCTCGACGAGCCGTCCCTGGGGCTGCAGCCCACCCTGGTGCGCGCCATCATGGAGACGGTCCGGCGGATCCACGCCCAGGGGGTGACGGTGCTGCTCATCGAGCAGAACGTCCACGCCTCCCTGCCGCTCGCCCACCAGGGCTACGTCATGGAGCACGGGCGGATCGTGCGTTCCGGCACCGGCGCCGAGCTGCTCGACGACCCCCACGTGCGCGTCTCCTACCTGGGCCTGTGAGGCGCCGAGGCCGGCCCCGGTGAGCGCGCCCGCCACCACCTCCTGGGTCGGCCGGGCGGTGCGGCGCCGCGAGGATCCCCGATTGCTGCGCGGGGAGGGCCGCTACCTGGCCGACCTGGCGCTGCCCGGCATGCTCCACCTGGCCTTCGTGCGCAGCCCGCACGCCCACGCCCGCGTGCGCGCCATCGACGCCGCACCGGCCCTGGACGTCCCCGGGGTGGTCGCCGTCTTCGCCGCCGCCGACCTGGCGCTCGCCCCCATCACCGCGGCGTTGCGCGATGCCCGCTACCGCGGCGGCAGCTGGCCGCCGCTCGCCCGGGAGGTGGTGCGCTTCGTCGGGGAGCCCGTGGCCGTGGTGGCCGCGGCCGACCGCTACGTGGCCGAGGACGCGGCCGAGCGCGTGGCGGTGACGTACGAGCCGCTCCCGGTGGTGGCTTCCCTGGACGCGGCCCTCGCCCCGGATGCCCCGCAGCTGCACCCCGACGTCCCCGGCAACCGCTTCCTGGAGCGCGAGGTGGCCTCCGGCGACGTCGCGGCGGCCTTCGCCCGCGCCGCCGTGGTCGTGCGCGGCACCTTCCGCCACAGCCGGGTGGCCGGCGCGCCGCTGGAGGGACGGGGCGTGGCCGCCGCGTGGGACCCGCCGGGGCGCCTCACCGTCTGGGCCTCCACCCAGACTCCCCACCACCTGAAGGAGGCGGTCGCCCGCGGGCTGGGGCTGGCGGCGGCGCAGGTGCGGGTGGTGGTCCCGGACGTGGGCGGCGGGTTCGGGCCGAAGATGATGCTCTACCCCGAGGACCTGGTCACCTGCGCCGTGGCGCAGCGGCTCCGCCGCCCGGTGAAGTGGGTGGAGGACCGGCACGAGAACCTGCTGACGATGACCCAGGCCCGCGAGGTGTGGGTCGAGGCCGAGGCCGCGGCCGACGCGGCGGGGCGGCTGCTGGCGGTGCGGGCGACGCTGTGCTCGGATGCCGGCGCCTACTCCGCCTACCCGCTCACCGTGGCCATCGAGCCGGTGACCGCGGCCAACATCCTCACCGGCCCCTACCGGGTGGAGGCCTATGCCTGCCGCGCGCTGGCTGTCGCCACCAACAAGGCGCCGCTGGGCGCCTACCGCGGGGTGGGCATGGCGGTGGCGGCGTGGGTGATGGAGCGCCTGGTGGACAAGGTGGCTGCGCGGTTGGGGCTCGACCCCGCCGAGGTGCGGCGCCGCAACCTGATCCCCTCCGAGGCCTTCCCCTATACCAACCCGGCGGGGCTGGTCTACGACAGCGGCCGCCTCCACGAGACGCTGGCGGCGGTGCTGGAGGCGTTCGACTACGCGGGGGCGCGGCGGGCCCAGGCCGAAGCGCGCGCGGCCGGCCGGCGGGTGGGCATCGGACTCAGCGTCTTCACCGAGTTCACGGGGATGGGGTCGCGCACCTTCCTGCGGCGCGGCATGACCGACATGCGCGGCTACGACGGCGCGCGCGTGCAGGTGGAGCCCGACGGCACGGTGCGGCTGTGGGCCTCCTCGCCCTCCCAGGGCCAGGGGCACGAGACCGCCTTCGCCCAGCTCCTGGCCGACGAGCTCGGCATCGACCCGGAGCTGGTGGTGGTGGCGCCGGTGGACACCGACCTGGCCCCGGAGGGGAGCGGCACCTTTGCCAGCCGCGCGCTGGTCGCCTCGGGCGGGGCCATCGTGCGCGCCGCCGCGCGGGTGCGGGCGAAGGCGGTGGCCATCGCCGCTCACCTGCTCGAGGCGGCCCCGGAGGACGTCGTGCTGGACGGCGGCCGCTTCTTCGTCCGCGGGACGCCGGCCCGCGCCCTCACCTGGCGCGACGTGGCCCGGGCGGCGCACGTGCCGGCGCTGGGCTACCTCGCCGGCGGCGAAGAGCCGGGGCTCGGGGCGGCCGTCACCTACGACCCGCCGCCGGCGGCCTTCGGGAACGGGGCGCACGCGGCGCTGGTGGAGGTGGACCCGCAGACCGGCGTCGTGCGCGTCCTGCGCTACGTCGTGGCCGAGGACTGCGGGCCGCTGCTCAACCCGCTGCTGGTGGAGGGGCAGACACACGGTGGGGTGGCGCAGGGCCTGGGGGAGGCGCTCTACGAGGCGCTGCGCTACGACGCGGCGGGACAGCCGCTCGCCGCGACCTTCATGGACTACCTCCTGCCGTCGGCGGCGGAGGTGCCGCCGGTCGAGGTCCACCACCTGGAGACGCCCTCGCCCTACACGGAACGCGGCTTCAAAGGAGTGGGGGAGTCGGGGACGATCGGCGCGGTGGGCTGCCTGGCCAATGCCATCAGCGACGCGCTGGGGCGGGACGTGGACGTCCTGCCCGTGACCCCCGCGCTCGTGCTGGCGTGGCTGCGGGACCGGCCGGAGGACGAAGCGGCGGACCGAAGAGGCCCAGGCTGAGGCTACAGCCGGAAGTCGCGCACCACCGGCGGCGGGAACGCTCCACGCGCCGTGCGCGCCTGCAGGTCGGCCAGGACGCGGCGGGCGTGCCCTGCCTGCGCCGGCGTCAGCGCCCCTGCGGCTACTGCCTGCGCGAACTCCTCCTCGTCCAGCACGGTCCAGTCGCCCTCGGGGGAGACCCACAGGTCGAGGAAGAGGTCCACGAGCGGTGCGAGGGTGGCGGGGTCCCGTCCCCGCCAGCGCACCGGCTCCAGGACGTCGGCGTAGTACCCGGTCCAGGTCCCGTCGGGACGGTAGATCCGACCGACGTCGAAGGGCTCCCCCTGGAAGAGGAACCACACCGCCCAGTCGCCGGCCTGCAGGACCGTCTCGCCGCGGACGACGACGGGGCGGCGGGGGGACAGCGGGTGCGCCAGGACCAGCATCCGCTCGTCCGCCTCCAGCAGCAGCCCCTCCAGGGTGCGGCGGTCACCGGGCGGGCGCACGAACTCGAAGGCGAGGCGGCCGCGCACGCGCTGCGGAGGGATCACCGCCTGCATCAGCTCGCGCTGCGCGGTGCGCCCGGGCGCCCCGGCGCGCGGCGCACCCCCAGCAGGCGCAGCAGCAGCCCCTCGTCGGCCCGCAGCGCCCCGGGCGACCCCTCCCAGGCCAGCCGGCCGGTCTCCAGCACGGCCACCCGGTCGGCCACGCGCAGCGCGGCCTCGATGCGCTGCTCCACCAGCAAGACGCCCACGCCCTGCGCGCGCAGCGCCGCCAGGGTCTCCAGCAGCCGTGCGGCCAGCAGCGGCGCCAGCCCCTCGGTGGGCTCGTCGAGCAGCAGGACGCGCGGGCGCGCGGCGAGGGCCCGGGCGGTGGCCACCATCTGCTGCTCCCCGCCGCTGAGGGTGGCCGCCCGCTGGCGCAGCCGCTGGCGCAGCACCGGGAAGAGGGCAAAGACCGGCTCCAGGTCGGCGGGGCGGCCGCCCCGCACCAGCAGGCCCATGCGCAGGTTCTCCTCCACGGTGAGGGCGGGGAAGAGGCGCCGCCCCTGGGGGACGTAGCCGAGCCCCAGGCGCGGCACGGCGTGCGCGGGCAGGCCGGTGAGCTCCACGCCGTCCAGCCGGATGCGCCCGGCCACCGGCCGCAGGAGCCCCATGACCGCCCGCAGCGTGGTCGTCTTCCCGGCCCCGTTGCGCCCCAGCAGGGCCAGCACCTCGCCGGGAGCCACGTGGAAGGAGACCTGGTGGACCACGCGGGCCTGGCCGTAGGCGCAGGTGAGCCCCTCCACGGTCAGCATCAGGCGTCGGTGCGCCTCCCACGGTGGAGCGTGGGCCGGTGGAGCTGGCACGGCACCAGGCCGGTTCGGGCCATCAGGCGGCTCCCAGGTAGACGCGCTGCACCTCGGGGTTGGTCTCGATCTCGGGCGGAGTCCCCTCGGCCAGGATGCGCCCCTCGTGCATCACCGTGACGCGCCGGGCCAGCTCCAGCACCACCGCCAAATTGTGCTCGACCAGGAGGATGGTGAGGCGCCCGGCCAGGCGGCGCAGCAGGTCGGTGAGGAGCGCGATCTCCTCCCCCGCCAGGCCCTGCGTGGGCTCGTCGAGGGCCAGCAGGACGGGATCGGCGGCGAGCGCCATGGCCACCTCCAGCAGGCGCCGGTGGCCGTAGGGGAGGGCTCCCGCCGGGCGGTCCCAGCCCGCGGTCAGCCCCACCTCCTCCAGCACCCGCGCCGCCTCCTCCCGCACCGCCCGGCCGTCGGCGGCCAGCGCCGCCCGCCACCCCCGCGCCCACCGGCGCTGCGCCGCCAGGACCACGTTGTCGAAGACGGTCATGGTGCGGAAGACGCTCGTCACCTGGAAGGTGTAGGCGATGCCGAGCGCCACCCGCGCGTGCGCCCCGAGGTCGGTGATGTCGCGGCCGCGGAAGCGGATGCGCCCGGCGGTGGGGGCCAGCCGCCCGCAGATCAGCCCGAGCAGGGTGGTCTTGCCGGCCCCGTTCGGCCCGATGAGGGCGCGGATCTCTCCGGGGGTCAGGGTGAAGTCCACCGCCTGCACCGCCGCCAGCCCGTCGAACCGCTTCGTGAGGCCGACCGTCTCGAGCAGCGGGGTCACGGCAGCCACGGCCACCACCGCGCCCGCGCCGTCCCCACGATGCCCTGGGGGAACCACAGGACCAGCAGCAGCAGGGTGCCGCCCACCACGAAGAGGTAGGCCGTGGTGAGGCCGCTGGCCACGTCCACCACGTAGACCATCAGCGCCGTCCCCACGAGCGGGCCGAGCGTCGTCCCGGCGCCGCCCACCAGTACCCACAGCAAGGGCAGGATGGAGTAGAGGACGTCGGCGAACGCGGAGCCGACGTAGGCGAAGAGGAGCGCGTACCCCGCGCCCGCCGCCCCGGCCAGGCCGCCCGAGAGAACGAGCGCCAGCAGCTTGTACCGGAAGGGGTCGTAGCCCAGCAGGCGCACCCGCTCCTCGTTCTCGCGCACGGCCCGCAGGACCCGCCCCAGCGGCGAGCGCACGACCCACAGCGAGAGGAGGAGGCCTGCGGCCAGGACGGCCAGGGCCAGGTTGTACTTCGCGGCCGGCAGGGCCAGGTCCAGATGCCAGGGGCCCAGCGCCAGCGGGCGCAGCCTGCCGGTGAGGGTGAGGCCCTGGTCGCCGCCGGTGATGCGGTTGAAGTGCAGCGTGGTGAGGAAGCCCATCTGAGCCACCATCAGGGTGACGATGAGGAAGGCCACGCCGGTGGTGCGCAGGGCCACGGCACCCACCAGCGCGGCGGCGGCCAGCCCCGCCGCCACCCCAGCCCCCAGCGCCAGCAGCGGGGCCAGCTGCCCGTAGTAGACGCCGAGCCCGGCGGCGTAGAGCCCGGCGGCGAAGAGCAGCGCGTGCCCCAGGCTCATCAGCCCCGTGTAGCCCAGGAGCAGGTTGTAGCCGGCGGCGAAGGCGGCCAGCAGCATGATGCGCGTGACCATCCCGTGGTGGAACGGGGGCAGCACCGCCTGCAGCAGGGCCAGGAGCCCCAGCACCCCCAGGTGCAGCGCCCAGACGCGTCCGTCGTGCCGGTCCGGCCCGGCGGGCGCCATGGCCCCCGCCCTCACCCGCGCACCTCCAGCAGCCCGCCGCTGCGGGCGACCAGGACCGCCACCACGACCAGCGAGGCGGCGATGCGCGCCAGCGTGGGCGAGAAGAAGACGGAGAGCGCCCCGTCGACCAGCCCGATGAACAGCGCCGCCGCCAGCGTTCCGCCCAGGCTGCCGATCCCGCCGATGATCACCGCCATGAAGGAGAGGAGGAGCGCGTCCAGCCCCATCAGGTAGTGCGCCTGGCGGATGGGGACGATGAGCACCCCGGCCAGCGCCGCCAGCGCGGCCCCCAGGCCGAAGGCGGCGGCGTAGATGCGCTGCACCGGGACACCGAAGGCCTGGGCGATCTCCCGGTCCTGCTGCGTGGCCCGCATGTACAGCCCCAGGCGGGTGCGCGTGATCAGCAGCCAGGCCGCGCCGAGCAGTGCTGTGGCCGCCGCCGCCACGACGAGCTTGTAGCCGGAGTAGCCGAACCAGGGAAGGTCGACGCGGAAGGCCACCGGCTCGGGGACCGGACGGGCATAGGGGCCGTAGACGCTCAGGACCGCCTGCTGCAGGACGTAGAGGAGGCCGATGGTGGCCACGATGGTGGGCTCGGGGGCGTAGCCGATGGGGCGCAGCACCAGGCGGTCGGCGGCCAGGGCCACCGCCGCGGCGGCCAGCGGGGCGGCGAGCAGCGCCAGGGGGAAGCTGCCGGTGGCGGTGGTGACGTACCAGGCGAAGACGGCGCCCAGCATGAAGAAGTCGCCGTGGGCGATGTTCACCACGCGCATGACCCCGAAGACGAGGGAGAGGCCCAGCGCCGTGAGCGCCAGCACCAGCCCGGAGACGACGCCTTCCAGCAGGGCCAGGACGGCCTGGCCGGCGGGTGTCACGGGGGGAGGACGGGCCGGGGGCGCATCCCCGGAGGCGTCAGCGCCGCGGGAGGCTCACAGCGGCATCTTGGTGTAGTCGCCCTCCGGCGGGTAGAGGCCGTCCTCGATGGCGGTGCGGTGGACCACCACCAGGCGCTTGTTCCGCACCTGGGAGATGAACTGGTGGCCGAAGACCTGGTGCAGCTTCCCGTTGAAGCGCTTCGGCCCCTGGGGGTGCTGCAGGCTCTCGGGGAAGCTGGTGAAGCCCTCCAGGGTGGTGATGAACTTCCGGTAGTCCGCGGGGGTGCGGCTGGCGTAGCCGCTCTCCTCCACCGCCCGCTTGATGACGAAGAGCGTCTCCCACACCCCGAACATGTGGGAGTAGGTGGAGACGTCCTTCGGGTCGGCCTTGCTGGCCCCGTTGGCGTCGACGCCCACGCGGTCACGGTACTGCTGCTCGAAGGCGGTCTTGACGTTGCCGGCGTAGCGCGGGAAGGCCTCCCACAGGAAGCTCCCCTCCAGGTACTCCAGGCCGGGCGTGGCGATGTCCACGCCCTCCAGGGAGTCGATGAAGCCGAAGAGCTTCGGCTTGCGCGCGCCGAAGTGCTCGCCCAGCTCCTTGACGAAGGTAAGCACCCCCGGTCCCACCATGACGTGGTAGATGAAGTCGGTGTTGCGCGGCACCCGGGCGAAGTAGCGGGTGAAGGAGGTCTCCGTGGGCGGGATGGGCACCAGCGCCGCCACCTCGCCGCCCAGCGCGCGCAGCCGCGCGCTGAAGAAGTCGCGGTGGTCGTGGCCGAAGGCGTAGTCGGGGAAGATGAGCGTGGCCCGCTTCCCCAGGTTCTTCACGATCCAGGGGGCCACGGCGGTGACCTGGGCGCGCACGTCGGTGATGCCGGGCTGGAAGACGTAGCGGTTGAGCTTGCCCGAGGCCACGTGGTACCCCTCGCTGACCACCAGGTAGGGGACCTTCAGCTCCCCGGCCCGCGGGGCGGCGGCGATGACCACGTGGGAGAAGAGCGTCCCGAAGATGAAGTCGACGCGGTGCTGGTTGACGAACTTCTCCACCACCTCCACGCCGCGCTTGGGGTCGGTGCCGTCGTCCTCGACGATGATCTGCACCGGGCGGCCGGCGATGCCCCCCTGCTCGTTGATCAGGCGCAGGGCCGCGTTGCCCACCCGCTCGTACCACCGCCCGTAGACGGCGCCGATGCCGGTGCGGTGCACCTGGAAGCCGATGCGCAGCGGCGCCCGCGGCCCCGCGGCGGCTTCCACCGTGTCGTTGGGCACCGACGCGGACAGCAGCCGCACCCCGAACGTCGTCAAGACGCTGGCGCCCGCCAGCGCCCCGGCCGCACGCAACGCCTCCCGCCTGGTGATCTTCCGCTCGGCCATCCTCGTCCTCCCGCTCTCTACTCGGCTGGGGCTCTCCCCGTCCTTCACCGGGCTAGCGTCCTTCTCCTCTTGGCCGTCGGGCCCGCCGCACCGCGCCTGCGCCCTCCACCGGGCGGTGCCAGGCCGCCGTCGCCACGCCGCGGAGGGCGCCCGGCGCGGGTTCGCGCGGCCAGCGCGGCCAGGGCCTGGCGGTTGTTGCGGAAGGCGATCGGCTCGGGCAGCGCGTCCAGCGGGAACCAGCCGACCCCGCTGACATCGGAGGCGGGGCGGGGGGTGCCGGCGCGGATGGTGGCCGTGTGGTAGATGTTCAGCGTGGGCTCGCCGGTCTCGTCGTAGCGGTCGGCGTAGATGCCGACGAGGTCGCCCACGGCCACCTCGACCCCCAGCTCCTCCCGCAGCTCGCGCCGGATGGCCGCCGGCGGGTCCTCGTCCGGGTCCATGAAGCCGCCCGGGCAGTCCCAGTGGTCGCGGTAGGGCTCGACCCCCCGCCGCACCAGCAGGACCTCCCGGCGGCCCCCCCGGCGTCGGGTGACCAGGGCCGAGGCTGTGGGTTTGGGGTTCTGCCAGTGGACGTGGCCGCAGGCCGGGCAGACCGGCTGCGGGGCGCGGCCGGGCTCGACGGCGCGCCACTCCAGGGGGGTGCGGCAGAGGGTGCAGTAGCGCGGGCGGGCGCCCACGTTTACTCCCGCACGTAGCCTTCCTGGCGGTCGCGCTCCACCAGCGCCTGCGGGCGCTCGGCGGGGTTCCCGTAGCCGCTGCCGCCCGCCGAGCGGATGATAATGACGTCCTCGGCGCGGCGCAGCTCCACCAGCTGCCCGATCCCCGCCACCGGCTCCACCCGCGCGCCCCGCACCTCCGCCCCCGCCGGGCCGCCCGGCCCCCCGCCCAGCAGGCCCGGCTGGGGCGAGTCGGTGCCGTGGGGCAGGACGTTCACCAGCACCGGCAGCCCGTCGTCGTAGAGCTTGCGCAGGATCACCTCCTGCCCCAGCCCGCCGCGGTGGCGCCCGGGTCCGCCGGAGCCGGGGATGAGCTCCTTGCGCTCCACCAGCAGGGGGGTGCGCTGCTCGAACATCTCCACCGGGACGTTGCCCGCCGAGGTGGGGTACATCAGGGCGGCGTAGCCGTCCCCGTGGGCGCTGGCGCCCTGGCCGCCGCCGAACATGATGTGGTCGTTGAAAGTCTCCCCGCGCTCGTCCCGCCCGTAGGCGGTGCACACGCCGGGCAGTCCGGTGAAGGCCTGCACCCGGTCGGGCAGGACCTCGGCCAGCGCGCGGAAGATGGCCGGGCCGCAGAACCACCCGACCATGGTGCGCTGGCTCACCGCGGCGGGGTAGCGGCAGTTGAGGATGCTGCCCTCCGGGGCCCGCACGTGCAGGGGACGGAAGCAGCCGGCGTTGCTGGGGACCTCGGGCGTCAGGATGGACTTGAGCGCGTAGGTGGTGTGCGCCGCCGTGTAGGAGAGGGTGCAGTTCACCCCGCCCTCCGGCAGCTGCGGCGGCACGTCGTCCCACTCTACCGTGATCTCGTCCCCGTCCACGGTGACGGCGCAGCCCAGCCGCAGCCGCTCGCCCCGCAGGGTGAAGGTGGAGGCGCCGCGGTAGACGCCGTCGGGCACGGCGCGGATGGCCCG
>JAVHLY010000017.1 GCA_031081585.1 Armatimonadota bacterium | reverse complement strand
GATCGTCCTCCCGGTCCTCCCGCACCCCCGCCGCCCGCTCCTCCCAAGCCTCCGTCCCCGCCCGGTCCGGTCCCGCCCGAGCCACCGAAGCCGGGTCAGGTGGGGTTCTCGTCCGGGTCGGAGGACTGAGAGGAAGGCATCGGGCGAGGGCGAAAGAGGGACGGCACGACGCCCGTCACGACAACCAGCCGTCGAGACGATAGGGGGGATGGTCGTTGCGTACGACCGCTGTCGTCCTGAGCCTGCTGCTTCTGGCTGGGCTGGCCGCCATCAGCTGGGCGGCGCCCGCCGGCCCCAGCGGCCCCATCGAGCTGATCGCGCCCGCCGGGGCCGGCGGCGGGTGGGACACGCTGTGCCGCATGACCGCCCGGGCGCTGACCGCCGAGCGCCTGATCACCCAGCCAATCACCGTGACGAACATGCCCGGGGGCTCGGGCGCCGTGGCCATCGCCCACATGGTCACCCGCCGCAAGGGCGACGGGAACGTCCTGGCCGCCTTCTCCCCGGCGCTCACGCTGACCATCGTGAACCGCAACACGCCCTACACCTACCGGGACGTCGTCCCGGTGGCCTCCCTGAGCACCGACTACGGAGTGCTGGTGGTCCGGCGCGACTCGGCCATCCGCGACCTGCGCACGCTGGCGGCCGTGCTGCGCCAGAGCCCCGGCGGCGTGACCGTGGCCGGCGGGTCGGCGCCCGGGAGCATGGACCACATCATCCTGGCCAAGTGGGCCAAGGCCGCCGGGGTGGACCCCCTCAAGCTGCGCTACCTCCCCTTCCAGGGCGGCGGCGAGGCGCTGGCCGCGGTCCTGGGCGGCAGCGCCTCGGTCCTCACCACCGGCGCCAGTGAGGTCATCGGCCAGCTCGAGGCGGGCCAGGTGCGGGTGCTCGGGATCTTCGCCGAGCGGCGCCTGGGCGGGCCCTTCGCCGGGGTGGCCACCGCCGGCGAGCAGGGCTTCGGCGTGACCTTCCCGATCTGGCGCGGGTTCTACGCCCCGCCCGACAGCCCGACGGTGCGCTTCTGGGAGGAGACGCTGGTCCGGATGAGCCAGTCGCGGGAGTGGGCGAAGATCCTCGACGAGCTGAAGTGGTTCCCCTTCGTGCTCACCGGCGACCGCTTCCGCCGCTTCCTGGAGCAGGACACGGCGAACTTCGAGGCACTGCTCAAAGACCTGGGCTTCGTGAAGTAACGCCGTGGACCGCCCGCCTGCCGCCCGGCGGGTCGACCGCAGCGACGCCGGCGCCGCCCTCGTCATCCTCCTGGGGGCGGCGCTGTACGTGCGGGAGGCGCTGACCTTCCGGCCCTTCCTGCGGACCGAGCCGCTGGGGCCCTCGACCTTTCCGCTGCTGGTGGGCGGGATGATGCTGCTGCTGGGGGCGGCGCTGCTGCGCTCGGCCCTGCGCGGCGGGACGCCCGGCCCCGGCGGGGGCGTGGCGCGCTACTGGCGCCCCGGGGCGCTGTGGGGTCTCGTCCTGCTGTACGCCCTGGCGCTCACGCCGCTCGGCTTCCCCCTCACCACCGGGCTCTTCCTGCTGCTGGGCTTTCTGGTCACCGGCGTCCGCCCGGCGCGCGCCCTGCTGCTCGCCATCCTCCTCACGGCGGCGATGTGGTACGGCTTCCGCCTCCTCGGGGTGCGCCTGCCGGCGGGCGAGCTGTTCCGCTGAGGCGCGGCCGGCGCCGTGCTGGAGATCTGGCAGCACCTGCTCTTCGGCCTGCAGATCGCCCTGGAGCCGCGCCACCTGGCGCTGGCGTTCCTCGGGGCGCTGCTGGGGACAGTGGTGGGGGTGCTGCCGGGCATCGGGCCGGTGGGCGGGATCGCCCTGCTCCTGCCGGTGGCCTTCACGCTCGGCCCCACGGGCGCCATGATCATGCTCACCGCCCTCTACTACGGGACCATGTACGGCGGGTCGACCACCTCCATCCTCATGAACGTCCCGGGGGAGGCCTCCTCGGTCGTCACGGCCTTCGACGGGTACGCCATGGCCCAGCAAGGGCGCGCCGGTCCGGCGCTGGCGGTGGCCGCGGTGGCGTCGTTCATCGCCGGCACCCTCTCCATCGTGGCCCTCACGCTCTTCTCCCCGCCGCTGGCCGGGTGGGCGGTGCGCTTCGGCCCGCCCGAGTACTTCGCGCTGATGGTCTTCGGGCTCTCGGCCGTGTCCAGCCTGGCCGGGGAGTCGCTGGTAAAAGCCCTCATCGCCATGGGGCTGGGCCTCATGCTGGCGACCGTGGGCACCGACCTGGTGACCGGCGTCCCGCGCTACACCTTCCACGTGCCCTACCTACTGGACGGCGTGGACTTCGTCATCGCCGTGATCGGGCTCTTCGCCGTCTCGGAGGTGCTGGTGGCGGTCGAGGAGCTGGCCGGGGAGGTGCGGCCGCGGGTGGCGTTGCAGCGCGTCTGGCTCTCGGTGCGGGACCTGGCCGAGTCGTGGTGGGCGATCCTGCGCGGGACGGTGGTGGGGTTCTACATCGGCATCCTGCCGGCGGCCGGGGCGACCATCGCCTCCTTCCTGGCCTACAGCCTGGAGAAGCAGGTGGCCCGCGACCCCCACCGCTTCGGCCGCGGGGACATCCGCGGCGTAGCCGCGCCGGAAGCGGCCAACAACGCCGCCGCGGTGGGCAACATGATCCCCATGCTCACCCTGGGGATCCCCGGGTCCTCCACCACGGCCCTCATGCTGGGCGCGCTGCTCGTCCTCAACGTCATCCCCGGCCCCCGACTCTTCCAGCAGCACCCCGACGTCATCTGGGGCCTGGTGGCCAGCATGTACGTCAGTAACCTCATGCTGCTCGTCCTCAACCTCCCGCTGGTGGGGCTCTTCGTCCGCATCCTCGACATCCCCCCGCGCGTCCTCCTGCCGGTCATCCTGGCCGTCGCCCTGGTGGGCACCTACGCGGTGAACTCCAGCGCCTTCGACCTGCTGCTGACGGCGGTGCTGGGGCTGCTGGCGTACTACCTGCGGCGGAACGGCTACCCGCTGGGCCCGGCGGTGCTGGGGCTGGTGCTGGGGGACCTGATGGAGCAGAACCTGCGCCGCTCGCTCATCATGAGCGACGGGAGCCTGGCCATCTTCGTCACGCGGCCGGTGACCGCCACCTTCCTCCTCCTCTCGGCGCTCTCCCTGGCCGCGCCCGCCCTGCTGCGCGAGTGGCGGCGGTTCCGCACGGCCGACGTGGTCTGACCCGCACGGCCGACGTAGCCTGACCCGCCCCGACCGGCGCCTCAGCCTCGCCGCCGCGGCGCGGCCGCCTCCGGGTATAGAATGAAGTACTGTGGCCAGGCGCGCCGTCCCACCCCGCCGTCCCTCCTCCCGCCGTTCCCCGGGCGCCCACCGGGCAGGACGCGGCCTCCGCAGCCTCCACCCGCTCCTCCTCGTCGGCCTCGTGGTCGGCCTGGGGGCCGTGCTGGCGATCGGCACGGGCGTGGGGGTGCTCGTGGCGATCAGCCGCGACCTGCCGGACGTCACCGCCGTCTACCACCCGCCCGCCCAGGCCACGCGCATCTACGCCGCGTCCGGGGAGCTCGTGGCCAGCCTCTATCGGGAGAACCGCATCCCCATCCCGCTGGAGGCCGTGCCCCGGCACGTCCAGCAGGCCGTCCTGGCCATCGAGGACGCCCGCTTCTATCAGCACCCTGGAGTGGACCTCACCGGTATTGCCCGGGCCATCTGGCACAACATCCGCTCCGGGGAGATCGTCGAGGGCGGGAGCACCATCACCCAGCAGCTCGCCCGCACGCTCTTCCTCTCGCAGGAGCGCGTGCTCAGCCGCAAGCTCGCCGAGATCGTGCTGGCCCTGGAGATCGAGCGCCGCCTGACCAAGGACGAGATCCTGGAGCGCTACCTCAACGAGGTCTACTTCGGCCAGGGGGCCTACGGCATCGAGATGGCGGCCCGCGTCTACTTCGGCAAGCCGGCGCGCGAGCTCACGCTGGGGGAGGGGGCGGTGCTGGCCGGCATCATCCGCGCGCCGTCGGCCTACTCGCCCCACACCAACCCGCAGGCGGCGCGGCGGCGGGCGCGGCTGGTCATCGACCGCATGGTGCACCTGGGGATGATCACGCCCGCGCAGGCGGGGGCGGTGCTGCGCCACCCGGTGACCTTCACGCCGCCCGCGAATGCGGGCCTGGTGGGGATCCGCGCCCCCTACTTCATCTCCTTCGTCCTGCCCCAGCTCCTCGGACGCTTCGGTGAGGAGCTGGTCTACCGCGGCGGCCTCTCCGTCTACACGACGCTGGACACGCGCCTGCAGGCCCTGGCGGAGACGGTGGTGCGCCGCGGCATCGACGAGGGCCTGGCGGCCGGCCTCCGCACCTCCCAGGCGGCGCTCGTGGCCCTCGACCCGCGCACCGGGCACGTGCGGGCGATGATCGGCGGCTACGACTTCGACCAGACCCAGTTCAACCGGGCCTGGCAGGCGCGCCGCCAGCCCGGCTCCGCCTTCAAGCCCTTCATCTACGTCACCGCGCTGGCCAACGGCGTGCCGCCCTCGCGCGTCCTGGTCGACGCGCCGGTGGCCTACCGCATCCCCGGCGCGGGCGTATGGCGGCCGAAGAACTACGACCGCCGCTTCCGCGGGCCCATCACGCTGCGCCGCGCCCTCGAGCAGTCGGTGAACGTCCCGGCGGTGCGCATGCTCAGCGAGCTCGGGCCCGACCGGGTGGTCGAGTATGCGCGGCGGATGGGCATCAGCAGCGACCTCCGCCCCCACCTCTCGCTGGCCCTGGGCACCTCGGAGGTCACCCCCCTGGAGCTGGCCTCGGCCTACGGGGTCCTGGCCAACCTGGGTGTGCGCGTGGCGCCGGTGGCCATCCTGAAGGTCACCGACGCCAGCGGCAAGGTGCTCTACGAGCACTTCCCCGACCGGGAGATCGCCCTGGCGCCGCCGGTGGCCTACCTCATGACCGACATCCTCAAGGGGGTCATCACGCGAGGCACCGGGCGGGCCGCCAATATCGGCCGGCCGGCGGCGGGGAAGACCGGCACGACCGACGACTACCGCAACGCCTGGTTCATCGGCTACACGCCGACGCTGGTCACCGCCGTCTGGGTAGGGAACGACGACAACACGCCCATGCGGCGCGTCGTCGGCGGCGGGCTGCCGGCCAAGATCTGGGCGGCGTTCATGCGCCCGGCCCTGGAGGGCGTCCCGCCGGAGGACTGGCCCCGCCCCGACGGCGTGGTGGTCCGCGGCGGGGAGCTCTACATCCGCGGCACGGAGCCAACGCCCCCGCCACCCCCGCCGCCCTCGCCGCCGCCGCTGCCTCCCGAAGCGGGGTCGAACGGGGTCGAGCCCGCGGGGACCGCAGAGACGCTGGCGCTGACGGTCACCGAACCGCAGGACGGGGCCCACGTCCGCACCCCGGTGGTCATCCGCGGCGTCACCGCCCCGGGCGCCACCGTGGCCATCACCATCCTGGCGGACGGCGGCCTGGTGGCGGTGCGCCTCGTGGAGACCTACCTCCCCGCCGACGCGCAGGGCGTCTTCACCTACCGGTTCGCCCCGTCCATCCCCATTCCCGGGATGCGGTACGCCATCACGCTCACGGCGCGCCTCCCCGGGGGCGCCACCGCCACCCAGACCCTCACCATCACGGAAGCGCCTCCCTGAGGGCGCCCGGCACCGCGGCCGTCTAGCCGTATAATTGAGGCGGCGTTGACTCCTCCCCCGGAGGCCCGACCATGTCCGGCCACTCCAAGTGGCACAACATCCGCATCAAGAAGCAGAAGATGGACCAGGTCCGCGGCCGCCTCTTCAGCCGCCTGTCGCGGGAGATCACCGTGGCGGCCAAGGAGGGCGGCGGCAACCCCGAGGCCAACCTGCGGCTGCGCGCCGCCATCGAGCGGGCCCGTGACGCCGGCATGCCCAACGAGAACATCCAGCGGGCCATCCAGCGCGGCACGGGGGAGGGCGGGGGCGCGGCGCTGGAGGTGGTGGTGTACGAGGGGTACGGGCCGGGCGGCGTGGCCGTGCTGGTGGAGGCGCTCACCGACAACCGCAACCGCACCGCCAGCGAGATCCGCGCCATCTTCCGCGACCATGGGGGGCGGATGAGCGAGGTGGGCTCGGTGGCGTGGATGTTCGACCGGAAGGGGTCGATCGTCGTCGACCGGACGGCGGCCGACGAGGACGCGGTGATCACCGCAGCGCTGGAGGGCGGGGCGGAGGACGTCCGGACCACCGAGGACAGCTACGAGATCGTCACGGCCCCGGAGGACCTCTACCGGGTGAAGCAGGCCCTCGAGGCCCGCGCCATCCCGGTGACGACGGCGGAGATCAGCATGGTCCCGAAGAGCCTGGTCCACCTGGAGGGCCGGGAGGCCCAGCAGGTGCTGCGCCTGCTGGAGGCCCTGGAAGAGCACGACGACGTGCAGCGCGCCTACGCCAACTTCGACATCCCGGAGGAGATCCTGCAGCAGGTCGGCTAGCTGAACCCGTATACGGCCTCCCTCCTGCCGATGGGAGGGATTGACGAGCGCGATCGGCGTGGAGGGAGGCGGATGGCGGCCGCATCGACTGGTTCCTCGGCGGGATCCTGCTGGCCATCCTGGTGCCTGCCCTCATGCGCCTCTTCTTCCCCTGGGTCTGACGGGCCGGAATTCCCCTGGTCGGACGGGCCAAAAGGGGAGCGGTGACGCAACGGCGAACATCCGTGCGGATGACCGTCGTACTCGGCATCGATCCCGGTCTTCGCGCCACCGGCTACAGCATCATCCAGGGCGATCCCTCGGGCGTGCGGCTGGCCTCGGGGGGCGTCGTCCGAGCCGCCTCGTCCGACCTCGGCGGCACGCTCCGCGCCCTGCACCACGCGCTCCGCCGACTGCTGGCCGATTGCCGGCCCGACCTCGTGGCCCTGGAGGACCTCTTCGCCCACCCGGCCTTTCCCCGCGCCGCGCTGGCGGTGGCCCACGCCCGCGGGGTGGTGTGGCTGGCCGCGGAGGAGGCAGGGGTCGGCGTCCTCTCCCTGGCCCCGGCCGAGGTCAAGCGCGTGCTGACCGGCTCGGGCCGGGCCGCCAAGGGACAGATGGCGCGAGCGGTGAGCCGGCTGCTGGCCTGCACGGTGGACGACGCCCACGTGGCGGACGCGGCGGCGCTGGCCCTCACCGCCCTCTCCCGCCGCGGCGTGCCGTTGCAGCCTTCGTCGCGATCGCATTCGGCGGCGCCGTCGAGGTCGGTCGCGCGGGTCGCCGCCAGGACGGTTGCCGCCCCTGTGCCCCGAGGTGGCGGATGATCGCCTTCCTGCGCGGCCGGGTCCTGCGGCGCGCTGAGGACCGGGTCGTCGTCGAGGCGGGCGGTGTGGGGTACGAGGTCCACCTGCCGGCGGTGGTGGCGCGCGGGCTGCAGGCGGCCGGGGAGGGGGAAGAGGTGGCCCTCTTCATCTCGTACCACGTCACGCCCAACCAGCCGCGGCCGCTGCTGGTGGGGTTCCGCCGCGAGGTGGAGCAGGAGTTCTTCGAGCGCTTCATCACCGTGGACGGCGTGGGGCCGGCCAGGGCGGTCCGGGCCATCACCCACCCCGTGGCGGCCATCGCCGAGGCCATCGAGCGCAAGGACGTGGCCTTCCTGCGCCGCCTGCCGGGGATCGGGCAGCGCACGGCGGAGAAGATCGTCGCCGCCCTGCACGGCAAGATGGGGAAGTACGCCCTCCTGCAGGAGGCGGCCCCGGCAGAGGCGGCACCGCCCGCCGAGGACTTCCGGGCCGAGGTGGTGGAGGTCCTCACGCGCCAGCTGGGGCACCGGCCCGCCGAGGCGCGGCGGATGGTCGAGGAGGCGCTGCGGCGCAACCCGGCCATCGCCGACGCCGAGGCCCTCTTCCAGGAGGTCTACCGGGTGCGGCAGGCGGCGGAGGCCCCGGCGTGACGGGTCATGGGCGCGGAGCGGCCCGGGCCGGGAAGCGTGGCCGCCGGCCCGGGGAGCGCGGCCACCGGAGGGAGGACGATGGCGCCTGAGGGCGCGCGCGACCGGCGCGGTGCGGCGGCCGGCGGGGCGGTGGCGGCGGACGAGGAGGTCCTCATCCGCAGCCTGCGACCGCAGCGGCTCGACGAGTGCATCGGGCAGGCCCGGGTCATCGAGGGACTGCGCATCAGCCTGCAGGCCGCCCGCGAGCGCGGCGAGCCCGTGGACCACATCCTGCTGCACGGCCCCCCCGGGCTGGGGAAGACGACCATCGCCGGCGTGGTGGCCAACGAGATGGGCGGCCACTTCGTCCAGACCTCCGGCCCGGCCCTGGAGCGCGGCGGCGACCTCATGGGGATCCTGACGAACCTGGAGCGCGGGGACGTCCTCTTCATCGACGAGATCCACCGCCTGCCGCGGGCGGTGGAGGAACTCCTCTACCCGGCCATGGAGGACTTCTGCGTCCACTTCGTCATCGACAAGGGCGCGCACGCCCGCACGCTGCGCTACCGGCTGAAGCCCTTCACCCTGGTGGGCGCCACGACCCGCGCCGGGCTGCTCTCCTCGCCGCTGCGCGAGCGGTTCGGCATCGTCCACCACCTCGACTTCTTCCCGGTGGAGGACCTGGAGCGCGTCGTCCTGCGCTCGGCGGCCATCCTGGGGGTGGAGGTCACCCCCGATGGCGCCCACGAGATCGCCCGCCGCGCCCGCGGCACCCCCCGCATCGCCAACCGCCTGCTGCGGCGGGTGCGCGACTTCGCCCAGGTGCGGGGGGACGGGCGCATCACGGGGCCGCTGGCGCGGGAGGCGCTAGACTTTGAAGGGGTGGACGACGCCGGGCTCGACGAGCTGGACCGCCGCCTGCTGCGGGGGGTCATCGAGGTCTACCGGGGTGGCCCGGTAGGGATCGAGGCGCTGGCGGCGACGCTGAACGAGGAGGTGCAGACGCTGGAGGAGGTGGTGGAGCCCTTCCTGCTCACGCGCGGCTTCCTCTCGCGGACGCCGGCCGGCCGCCGGGCCACCCCCGCGGCCTACCGCCACCTCGGCCTGACCCCGCCGGAGGGGGGACGCGACCAGGGGCAGCTATGGTGAACGACCTCGCGCCCATCGGCCGGGTGCTCATCCTCCTGGGCGTGGTCCTGGTCGCGGTCGGCGTGCTGGTCACGGTGCTGGGGCGGATCCCGCGCCTGCCCGGGGACATCGTCATCCGACGGGACGGGTTCATCTTCTACTTCCCCATCGTCACGAGCCTGGTGCTCAGCCTGCTCCTCACCATCCTCCTGACGGTCGTGTTGAGCCGCCGCTGACATGGGCTCCCCGGCGCGCCTCGCCTTCCTGCTGGCGGCGCTGGCCGTCGCGCTCGCCGGCGGGCTCGTGCCAGCACGGCACACCCGCGCCTCCGCCGGACAGCTCGTACGGGTGGGGATCCTCCTGGCGCAGCCGTCGGTGACCGTCTCGACACCGGCGCCCGCCACCCTCGGCGATCCGGCGAGCCAGCAGGCGGAGGCCCTCCCGGCGGGGACCTACGAGTTCCGGCCGGTGCCGGGCGGCATCACCGCAGCCGGGCGGACCTATGGCCCCGTCGTCCGGCTCCAGCCGACCTCAGCCCCCCTGGCCGTCGGCTCGCGCGCCTACCGCGGCGTGATCGAGCTGCGGCGCGCCGGTCAGGGGATCACGGTGGTGAACGAGCTCGACGTCGAAGAGTACCTCTACGGCGTCCTGAAGATGGAGGTCGACCCACGGTGGCCGGCGGAGACGCTGAAGGCGCAGGCGGTGGCGGCGCGCACCCTGGCCTTCGCCTCCCTGGGGCGGTTCGCCGCCGAGGGGTACGACCTGCGGGCCACCACCGACTCGCAGGTCTACGGCGGGGTGAACGCCGAGGACCCGCGGGCCACGGCGGCGGTGGACGCCACCCGGGGAATGGTGGCCACATATGGCGGCAGGCCCATCTTCGCCGCCTACCACGCCGACTCGGGAGGGATGACCGAGGCCAGCGAGCTGGTGTGGGGCGTGGCCTATCCCTACCTGCGCTCGGTGCCGGATCCCTGGGTGGAGGGCTCCCCGGTAGGCCAGTGGCTCACCCGCGTCGACCTCCCGGAACTGGAGGCGCGGCTGCGCCGGGCCGGCCGGCCGGTGAGCGGCGTGACGGGGGTCGAGGTGGCCGCTCTCTCGCCGTCGGGGCGCGTCCTGGCCGTGCGCGTCACCGGCGGCCACGGGACGCTCGAGCTGAAAGGGACCGAGTTGCGGACGCTGGTGGGGGTGAGCGTCCTGCGCAGCACGCTCTTCACCCTGCGCCTCGTCCCCAACGACGAGGTGGCGGCCGCCGAGTTCCAGGGGCGCGGCTCGGGGCACGGCGTGGGGCTGAGCCAGTGGGGCGCGCGCGGCATGGGGCTGGCGGGACGCTCCTACGTGGAGATCCTGCAGCACTACTACCGGGGGGTGCAGGTGGAGCGACGCTCTTAGGGCGGAGGGGCGGGGACGGCGAGACGGGCGCGCGCGACCGTGACCATCTCGCCGAGCCAGGTCCAGACCCGCGCGGCCGCGATCCCCTGGTCGCGCCAGCGGCGCAGGTCGCCGGAGGCGAAGAGCTGCCAGCCCACCTCCACACCGACCGGCGTCACCTGACGGTACGCCTCCACGATGCGCCCCTCCCGGGTCGGGTGGCCGTGGAGGAAGGACTCCACCGTCGCCGCTACGATGGCTTCCTCCAGGTCGGGGTCCTCCGGTCCCTGGACGGCGATCCCCTTGCCGGCCAGGTAGGGCGTGAGCCGCAGCAGCGCCACCCCGCCGGCCCAGGGCTCGCGGCTGGCGTAGTGCAGGCGGCGGATGTGGGCCACGGCCAGGGCGCCGACGCACAGCGGGCAGGGTTCGCTCGTGGCGTAGAGCGTGCAGGCGCGCGGGTCGACGGCGGGGCTCAGGACGAGCAGCGCGTTCAACTCGGCATGGGCCAGGCGCACCCCGGCCAGGGGCAGCACGCCGGTGTGCGCGTCCCGGCGGCGGTTCCGCCCGCGGCTCTGGATGCGCCCCTCGCCGTCCACCACCACGGCCCCGGCGGGGACCGAGCCGGCGCAGTACGCCGCCCAGGCTTCCTCCAGGCACGCCTGCCAGGGGGCGGCCAGACGCTCCCACATGGCAAGTCTCGCCTCCTTCCCGCCTCCTCCCTGCCCAGGTGGTGAGCGCGACAGACCTTTCCGCCGCCCCGGGGAGCCCGGCGTGCCTGGGGCCCCGCACCGTGCACACGGTCGGCCACTCGACCCGCACGCTGGAGACCCTGCTCGCCCTCCTCGACGCCCACCGCATCGAGCACCTCGTCGACGTGCGGCGCTGGCCCTCCTCGCGCCGCTTCCCGCACTTCCACCGGGAGCCGCTGGCCGCGGCCCTGGCCGACCGCGGGATCGCCTACACCTGGCGCGAGGACCTCGGCGGCTACCGGCGGCCCGAGGCCGCCTCGCTCAACACCGGCTGGCGTGTCGGCGCGTTCCGCGCCTACGCCGACTTCATGCTCACGGAGGCCTTCGAGCGGATCATGGAAGAGCTGGAAGCGCTAGCCGCCGGCCGGCGGGTGGCCCTCATGTGCGCCGAGGCGGTGCCGTGGCGGTGCCACCGGCAGCTGCTGGCCGATGCCTTCCTCGTGCGCGGGTGGGGGGTGCGCCACATCCTCGAGGACCGCTGCGAGGCCCACCGCCTGCCGCCTTTTGCCCGCGTGGAGGGCCGGCGCCTCCTCTACCCGGGACCGCCGCCCGCCGCGCCACGGCTCTCTTCAGGTCCCGCGCCGGCCTCGGGTGCCTCCCCGCCATCGTCTGCGCCGCCGCCGAGCACCAGGCCCCGCCGCGCCAGGCCGTCCAGCAAGAGGTGGAAGTAGACCAGCCCCGCGTAGGGCTGCCAGGGGGCGAGCAGGCGCTGGACCTCGTCGCGGTCCGGCCGGTGCGGGAGGCCGAACCAGCGCTGCAGGCTGGCCTGTGCCCCCAGGTCGTCGGCCGGGAAGACGTGCAGCCGCCCCAGCCCGCGCAGGAGCACGTACTCGGCGCTCCACCGGCCGATGCCGCGCAGGGCCAGCAGCCGCCCCATCGCCGCCGCGTCGCTCAGGCGGCGCAGCCCTTCCAGGTCGAGCCCCGCCCGCACCGCGCGGGCCAGCTCGACGATGGCCTCCGCCTTCGCCCGGCTGAAGCCGAGGCGGTGGAGCGCCGCCGGGGGGACGCGCGCCAGGTCCTCGGGGGCCGGGAAGGCCCACCCGCCGCCCCGAGCGGGCCGGCGGCCGAAGGCCAGCGCCAGGCGGTTGAGGAGCGTGAGCCCCAGCGCGAGCGAGACCTGCTGGCAGGCGATGGCGTTCACGACCGCCTCGAAGACGCTGGGGAACTGGGGCGGCCGCAGGCCGCGGAAGCGGTGGGCCAGCGGCCCCAGGCGCGGGTCGAACGCGGCCATGCGGTAGAAGGGGGCCAGGTCCACCCGGAGCCCGAGCACGCGCTCGAGCCACCGGCGGATGGCCGGCGTGGCCGTCGCCGGCGTCCCGGCGGCCTCGACCAGGAGGCGTGGCGCCGCGGGCGGGCCGGTCTGGGTGACGCGCACCGTCACCGCCTGCCCGTCGAGGAGGAGGACGCGGCGGTAGGCATCCTCCTCCAGGCAGTCCACAGTGTAGAGGGGGCGGCGGCGCAGCAGCCAGACGGTCAGGTCGAGCCGGAAGGGCGGGGCGGGGCGGAGGCGCAGGACCAGGGCTACGGGTAGATGCCGCGGCGCATCAGTGCCGCGGCGACGCGCTGGACGCCCAGGACCAGAGCGGCGGTGCGCAGGCTGACCCGCTCCGCCTCCGCCAGCGCCCAGATGCGCTGGAAGCCGCGCACCATGATGGCCTCGAGGCGCCGGGTGATCTCCTCCTCCGACCAGAAGAAGGACTGCAGGTCCTGCACCCACTCGAAGTAGGAGACGACGACGCCGCCGGCGTTGGCCAGGATGTCCGGGACGACGGTCACGCCGCGGCGGGCCAGGATCTCGTCCGCCTCGGGCGTCGTCGGGCCGTTCGCCCCTTCCACGATCACCCGCGCGCGGATGCGCCCGGCGTTCTGCCAGGTGATCTGGCCCTCCAGCGCCGCCGGCACGAGGACGGTGCAGGGCAGCTCCAGCAGCTCGGCGTTCGTCACCGGCTCCGCTCCCGGGAAGGCGACGACGCTGCCCGTGGCGCGGACGTGGCGCTCCACGGCCGGGATGTCCAGCCCGCCCGGCTGGTAGATGCCGCCGTGCACGTCGCTCACCGCCACGACCCGGCACCCGGCCTCGTGGAGGAGGCGGGCCGCCACCGAGCCGACATTGCCGAAGCCCTGCACGACGACCGGTTCGCCCGCCAGCGGCAGCCGGAGGGCCCGCGCCGCCTCCCGCACGATGATGGACACCCCGCGTCCGGTGGCCTCGCGCCGGCCGGCCGAGCCGCCGATGGCCAGCGGCTTGCCGGTGACGACGGCGGGGACCGAGTAGCCGCGGTGCATGGAGTAGGTGTCCATCATCCAGGCCATGACCTGCTCGTTCGTCCCCACGTCCGGCGCCGGGATGTCGCTCTTCGGGCCCATGATGATGGCGATCTCGGTGGCGTACCGGCGGGTCAGGGCCTCCAGCTCGCGCGGGGAGAGGCGGTGGGGGTCGCAGGCCACGCCGCCCTTGGCCCCGCCGTAGGGGAGGTGCATCAGGGCGCACTTCCACGTCATCCACATGGCCAGCGCCCGCACCTCGTCCAGGTCCACCCGCGGGTTGTAGCGGATGCCCCCCTTCGTGGGACCGAGCACGGTGCTGTGCATGACGCGGTACCCGGTGAAGACGCGCACGGTGCCGTCGTCCATCTTCACCGGGAAGTGCACGGTGAACTCCCACTCGGGGACGCGCAGGTACTCCCGCAGGCCGCGCTTGAGGGCGAGGCGCTCGGCCGCCTGGTCGAACTGGCGCTGGGCCATCGCCCACGGGTTGTCGCTGACATGCGGTGCGGTCGGGGTGAGGACGTCGCGGTCCATGGCCGTCAGGACGCGGTCAGGTCGTGGGCGGCCCCGGTGCCCGGGGCGTCACTCCACCCGCGTCCAGCCGCGCCGCTCGGGCGTCCATTCGCTGAGGGGCCGCCCGAGGTAGTCCCGCTCCTCGACGCGGTAGCCGGCCGCCTCCAGCCGCCGTCGGGCCTCGCGGTAGTACCGGTAGTCCACCTGGATCGCGTTGCGGCGCAGCGGGTTGGGATAGCCGCTGATCCCGCCGAGGAGCTTCTTCAGGTTCTCCTGGTCCTCCGGCCCGCCGACGATGTCCACGGCCTGGTTCACGGTGCCGTAGGCCACCACGGTGCGCCCCTCGATCTTGTCCACGGGCCGCCCGCCCGGGTTCACGGAGGAGACGGGGACCTCCAGCGTCCGCGCCGCCGCGGCCTGGGGCGCCGCCGCGGCCTGCCCGGCCTGCGCAGCCGCCCGCTGCCGCTTGATCGCCTCCACCTTGGCGCGCGCGGCGGCGATCTTCTCCTCCCGGGAGAGCTCCCGTTCCTCGGCCATCCGTCCTCCTCCCCGCAGACGTGCTATGGTAGCGGTGCTATTGTAGCGGGCGCGTCGGCAGCCCGGCGAGGGGCCCGGGCGGTCGGGAGCGGTCGGGACGCCGTCCGCCGGCGGCGCTGCGGCGCCCGGAGAGGAGTCGTGTCGATGACCAGCCAGCAGCTGGCGGGGCTCATCCCGCTGCTCGTCTTCTTCGTGCTGATGTACCTGCTCTTCTGGCGGCCGCAGATGGTGCAGATGCGGCGGCGCCGGGAGATGCTGGCGGCGCTGCGGCCGGGCGACCGCGTCGTCACCATCGGCGGCCTGCACGCCACCATCCTCGAGGTGAAGGACGACGTCCTGGTGCTGGAGCTGGCCCCCAACGTGCGCGTGCGGGCCGACCGCGCCGCCGTCCAGAGCGTGCGCGGCCGGGTGGCGGCGATGCCGGAGCGCGCCGCCGGGGGGCGGCGGTGAGGGTGGCGCGGGCGCGGGCCCGCCGGCGGGTCGTCCCGCCGGCCCCGCCGGCGCCGGAGGAGGCGGCGGGGGCCCTGGTCGAGACCACCCCGCCGCCGCAGCGGCCGGGGGTCTCGCTGGAGGAGGTCAAGCGCGACCCCGAGGTGGCCGCCTACATCGAGAAGGCCAACGAGTACACCGGCGCCATCGGCTACACGGAGCACGGCTTCCGCCACGCCAACCTGACGGCCAACATCGCCTACAACATCCTCAAGCGACTGGGCTACGACGACCGCCAGGCCCAGCTCGCCGCCGTGGCCGGCTACCTGCACGACATCGGCAACCTGGTGGGTCGGGTGAACCACGAGCACACCGGGGCGGTGCTGGCCGGTGGGATCCTGGCCCGCCTGGGGATGGCCCCGGACGAGCGGGCGGTGGTCATGGGGGCCATCGGCAACCACGAGGAACCGCACGGCGAGCCGGTGAGCGCGGTGGGCGCCGCCGTCATCCTCTCCGACAAGTCGGACGTCCACCGCACCCGGGTGCGCAACCCCGACCCGACCACCTTTGACATCCACGACCGGGTGAACTACGCGGTGGAGCACTCCTTCCTGCGCGTGGACGAGAAGAGCCGCACCATCACCCTCGAACTGGTCATCGACACCGAGAGCTCGCCGGTGATGGAGTACTTCGAGATCTTCCTCACGCGCATGGTGATGTGCCGGCGGGCCGCCGAGTTCCTGGGGTGCTCCTTCAAGCTGACCATCAACGGGGTGAAGCTGCTCTAGCCGTCGCGCCGGCCACTACGCCCCGCGCACCAGGCGGCCCAGGGCCCAGAGCACCAGCAGCACGCCCACGGGACGGGTGAGGGCCCGTCCCCAGGGCGCGGCGCGTTCGGTGCCCATGACCGCGCCCAGCACCAGCATCCAGGTCAGGTGCCCCACCCCCACGGCGAACATCAGGAGCATCAGCGTCCAGCAACACCCCACGCAGAAGAGCCCGTGGTCCACCCCCAGCCGGAAGGCCTCGAGCGCGGGCCGCCGGCCGCGCCACCGTTCGGCTACGAACAGGTAGGGGGACCGGCAGGCCTGCAGGCAGCGGTCCTTCAAGCCGGTGAACTGGTAGAGCCCGGCGGCCAGCAGGACCGTGGGGAGGAGCAGCGCGGCCGCCGCCGCCCCGGCGCCCGCGCGGTCGACGACGACGTGGACCACCCGGTCGCCGGTGTAGGCCCCCAGGCCGAAGAGGCCCCACACGCCTAGGTACCCCGCACTCAGGGCGACGAGCAGCCCCCCGCGACGGCGGCGGTGGTGCACCATCCGCCGGAAGAGGGTGAGGAGCGGCAGGCTGGCGGGGAGCATCATCGCCACCGTCATGAGCACCCACCCGCCGACGAAGAGGCCGAGGCGGAGCGCCGGGGAGGATCCCGCTGGCGGAGGGAACACCTCCCCGGCGTCGCCGTGGCCCAGGAAGACCGCGTAGGGGGACCGCCCCCAGGCCGCCAGGGTCAGCCAGGCGAAGAGGACCACCGCGGCTACCGCCAGAGTGTACCAGCGGCGGTCGTCGGACGTGCGCAGCGCGTCGATCATAGACGGTGCGGACCCGTCGCCCAGCGGCCCGGTGCGCACGGGCGCCTCAGGCGGCGAAGCGGAACGAGCCCAGGACGGCGTTCCGGCCTTCGAAGGCCCAGGCGATCCCGTGGGCGGGGATCGTCGCCCGCAGCGAGGGCGCCGTGCCCACAAACGCCGGCGAGCCCGGGATCGTGCTGAAGACGCTGTCCACCAGCGTCGTCGGCCGCCCCTGCAGGTCGGTCAGGGGCTCCATCTCCCCGCTGATCTCGTCGCCCACGCGGACCGTCCCCCGGCCCTCGGCCATGTGGAAGTCGATGGGCACGTCCTGCACGCCCAGCACCTCGCCGATGAGCGGCGCCAGGTCGGCCAGCGGCCCACCGAGCCGGCCGGTGTGGGCTGCCAGGATCGCCTCCTTCTGCCGCGGCGTGGCCCGCCGGTCGACGTAGGCCACGACCTTCCACCCGCCCTGGAGGACGTTGCCGGGGATGTGGACCGCCAGGGCCAGGGTGAGGCCGGAGACGTCCACCCCGTCGATCTCCCCCCGGTCGTAGTGGTAGGCGATGAGCCCGTCGCACTGGCCCCCGTCGGGGTCGCGGCCGACCCAGCAGGGGCAGATGGCTGCGCACGAGCAGGCTTCCAGCAACTTGCCCTCGATGGCGTATCCCATGTCTCCCTCACCTCCCGGTGATGATGGTGGCGGTCAGGGAGCGGCGGGCTTCCGCGCCCGGAAGGTCACCGAGCGGGTCACCGTCGCCTGTCGCTCCGGCGGGATGAGCCGTCGCACCAGGTCTAGCAGGTCCGGAGTGAGCAGCGGGTAGGCGCCCCACTGCTCCGGCCCGAAGGGCCGCTCCTCCACCCGCTCGACCGCCTCGAAGCCGGCCTTGCGCAGTTTGGCGGCGAAGGTCCCCTCCGCCAGCGCTCCCGAGATTCACCCCGCCCAGGCGGCCGGGTGAGTCCGGATCTCCGGCGGCAGGTCCTCGTCCACCACGATGTCGGCGGCCACGAAGCGCCCGCCCGGGCGCAGGATCCGGAAGACCTCGGCGAAGACCCGCGACTTGCGCGGCGAGAGGTTCACGGTGCCGTTGGCGATGGCCACATCCGCCACGCCGTCGGGCAGGGGGATGGCCTCGAGCTCCCCCTGGACCCACTCCACGTTCGTCGCGCCCGCCGCCTGGGCGTGGCGCGCCGCCGCCTCGAGCATCTCCGGGAGGATGTCGAGCCCGATGGCCCGCCCCTGGGGCCCCACAGCCCGGGCCGCCAGGATCGTGTCGATCCCCCCGCCACAGCCCAGGTCCACCACCACCTCGCCCGGCCGGAGGTCGGCGTGGCGGATCGGGTTGCCGACCCCCAGCGCCTGGGCGACGGCGCCGGCGGGGAGCGCCGCCAGCTGCTCCGGATCGTAGAGGGCGGCGGCCGCTCCCGTCTCCTGGCCGATGATCTCCCGGTAGGCGGCACGGACCGACGCCTTGATGGCGTCCTGGCCCAGCAGGTCGCCCGACTCCACTGCGCCGAGGTGACGGTGCGGATCCGCCATCTACTCAACCTCCCCGATGCCCCTGACGAAGGCTTCCAGCCGCTGGCGCGTCGCCTCGTCCACCGCCGAGTCTCCGGAGGCACGCAGACGCTCGCGCAGGTGTTGGGCGAAGCGCAGCTCGCCGCAGCAGTGGAGGCACAGCCCCAGGTGCTCCTCCAGCTCCGCCTCCTCCACCCGCCCGAGATGGCGGTCTAGGTACGCCCACAGGCGGGCCACCGCTTCGCGACACGTGATCATGTCCGACCGTCCCGGTGCGTGATCATCCCCGAGCCTCCCGGTGCAGCAGTCCGTTGGTGGTGGCGAACTGCCAGAGCTCGCGTTCCAGCCGCCGGCGGCCCCTCGAGAGCATGGACAGCACGGTGCCCAGGGGGACGCGCATGCTCTCGGCCACCTCGCGGGCCTTGAAGCCGTACACGTACGCCAGGATCAGGGCGGTGCGGTACCCGGGCGGGAGCGCGGCCAGCACGGCGATGACCTTCTCGCTGTCGAAGAGGTCGAGGAAGTCCAAGTGCAACCGGTCGTAGTAGGCCCGGGTGGTGATGCGGGTGAGCCACAGCCGGCCCCGCTCGTGGTGACGCAGCCGGGGGAAGCCGCGGAAGGCCCGCAGCAGCGCGTCCTGGACGAGGTCCTCGGCCCCCTCGCGCTGGCCGAGCAGCCTGACCGCCAGGCCGTACAGGTAGCCGAGATGGGGGAGGACGAACGCTTCGAAGTCGCGCTCGACGGCAGCAGGCCGACTCACCGGTTCCACCCTCATCGCGTCCCTACTAAGAGACGCACCGACGGGCCCGTTCTATTGCAGGGGGACGGTGGGATCCTCGTCGGCTGCGGGGGAGGCCGTGGTTGCCCTCCCCGGGGCAGCGGCGGCCGGGCTCAGGCCAGGGCGGCCAGCGCGCCCTCGAAGCGCTCCCGCTCCTCCCCGACCCGCGCCCGCTCCGCCTGCCATCGGGCCCGGGCGCCCTCCAGGCCCAGGTTGCCCGGGGCCCCCTCGGAGGAGCGCCGGGCCAGGGCCGCGGCCAGGTCGGCGGGCCGCTCCACCGGTACGACGCCTGTGGCCACCTGGCGGTAGGCGTCCCGGAAGGGGACCCCCGCGGCGACGAGCTGCAGCGCTGCGTCCGTGGCGAAGAGCTCCGGCGTGCAGGCGGCGGCCAGCCGCTCCGGGTCGGGGGTGGTGTGGGCCACCGTGAGGGCCATGACGCGCAGGCAGGCCGTCACGGTGTCGAGCCCCTCCATGAGCGGGCGCTTCGTCTCCTGCAGGTCGCCGTTGTAGCCCGAGGGGCAGCCGGCGACGATGGTCCCCACCTGCGCCTGCAGGCCGATCACCCAGCGGCAGCGCGCCCGCACCAGCTCCACGGCGTCCAGGTTGCGCTTCTGGGGCATGATCGAGGAGCCCGTGGCCAGCTCCTCGGCCACGCGGAAGAAGCCGAACTCGCTGGTGGTGAAGAGCAGCAGGTCCTCGGCCAGCTTCGCCAGGTCCACGGCCACCTGGGCCGCGGCCTGCAGCGCCGCCAGCTCGAACTTCCCCCGGCTGTTCTGCACGTAGAGGACGTTGGGCTGCACCCGGGCGAAGCCCAGCAACTGCGCCGTGTAGGCGCGGTCGAGAGGGAGGGGGACCCCGTAGCCGGCCGCCGAGCCGAGCGGGGACTGGTCGTTCAGCCGGTAGGCGGTCTCGCACAGCGTCAGGTCGTCCAGCAGGGCCTCGACGAAGGCGCCGGCCCACAGCCCCACCGAGGAGAGCATGGCCCGCTGCAGGTGGGTGTAGCCGGGCATGGGCAGGTCGCGGTGGCGGGCGGCGAAGTCGAGGAGCGCCTCGGCGCAGGCCAGGACCGCCTCCTGCAGGTCGAGGAGCGCCCGCTTGGTGTACAGCCGCAGGTCGACCAGCACTTGGTCGTTGCGGGAGCGCCCGGTGTGGAGCTTCTTGCCCAGGTCGCCCAGGCGCTCCACCAGCAGCCCTTCCACCTTCGTGTGGATGTCCTCGTCCTGCACCGTCAGGGTGAGGCGTCCCTGGCGCGCCTCGGCCAGCAGCTCACGCAGCGCCGCCTCCAGGCGCGCCACCTCCTCGGCGGTGAGGATGCCGATGCGGCCGAGCATGCGGGCGTGGGCGATGGAGCCCAGCAGGTCGGCCCAGGCCAGGCGCTGGTCCAGCCAGACGTCGTCCCCCACCTCGAAGCGCTCGATCGCCTCGTGCAGCCGGTAGCCCTTCTCCCAGAGCTTGCTCACGCCACCGCCTCCTCGGGCCGTCGCGGTCCCCCCGGCCTCCCGCCGTCGTCGTTGACGGCGCCGGGGCGCCGTCGGCGCCGGTCACCGGGACCTCACCCTGGCGTTCGGGCCCGGCGCAGGGCCAGCACCTGGTAGGGCAGGCCGCGGATCTGCGCCGCCGGGCCGCACAGGCGCTGGTCGAAGCCGCCCGAGGCGATCGAGCGCAGCTGGGGGGCAAAGAGCGCCTGGGGGGAGGTGCGCCCCGTGATCTCCACGCTGCCCTTATACAGCCGCAGCGTCACCATCCCCTCCACGACCTCCTGGGAGCGGGCGATGAAGGCGTCCAGGTCCTCGCGCAGCGGGTGGAACCAGTCCCCGTGGTAGACCAGCGCCGCCCAGGCCTGGTCCACCCCGCGCTTGAACTGCACCTCCTCCTTGGTCAGGGTGAGCTGCTCCAGGTCCCGGTGGGCCCGCAGGATGACGGTCGCCGCCGGCGCCTCGTAGACCTCCCGCGACTTGAGGCCCATGATGCCGTCCTCCAGGATGTCGATGCGCCCGACGCCGCACTGCCCGGCCCGGACGTTGAGCGCCTCCACCAGGTCGGCCAGCGCCAGCGGCTCGCCGTCGAGCGCCACGGGGACGCCCCGGGCGAACGTCAGGGTGACGGTGACGGGCCGGTCCGGGGCGCGCTGGGGGGGACGTACCACCGCCAGACCGCGTCCGGGATCTCGGTCTCCAGGCCCAGGCCGCCGCTGGCGATGGAGCGGCACCACAGGGTCTTGTCGTCCCCGCCGGGGATGGGCTCGTCCACGGGGATCCCGAAGTGGGCGCACAGCGCCTGCTCCTCGGTGCGGGTCAGGTCGAGGTCGCGCACGGGGACGAGGACGGGCAGGCCGGGGGCGAACAGCGTGAAGACGTTGTGCATGCGGTACTGGTCGTTGCCCTTGCCGCTGGACCCCTCGGCCAGCGCGTCGCACCCCAGGGCCAGTGCCTGCTCCGCCACGATGCGGGCGATGAGCTGGCGGGTCATGGCCGTGGCCACCGGGTAGCCCAGGTAGTCGGCGTTGGCCCGGATGGCCGGGGCCAGCCAGTCTCGGGCGAACGCCTCGCGCGCGTCGACGACGTGCGGGGTGATCCCCAGCCCGGCGGCCTTGCGGGCGGCGGCGGCCAGCTCCTCGGCGCCCTGGCCGACGTCCACGGTGATGGGGACGACCTCCTCGACACGGTAGACCTCGCGCAGGAGGGCGACGCACAGCGAGGAGTCCAACCCGCCGGAGTAGGCCAGGGCGACCCGCCGCACCCCCGGTGGGCGCACGGCCGTCAGCTTCCACAGCGGTGGACTCGTCGTCATGCGCTGCCCCTCCCGTCGCACGCTGATGTGAATCATCATGCACGATATCGAATAAATATGCAAGCCCGCCGCGAGCCCGGCCACGCAGGTGCGGTCCCCGGATCCGCTCCGCCTCGCCCCGCACCGACGGGCTCGAGCCCGCCCACAGCGCGGCGGGTTCCGGGACTGGCAGCACGGCGGGTCCGGGGGCTGGAGCGCGTGCGCTATACTGGCTGGAGGCATGGAGAACCGCGCGCTCGTGGTCGTCCCGCTCTACAACGAAGAGGCCACCCTGCGGGAGGTGCTGTCGGAGGTGCGCAGTGCCGTCCCCGCCGCCGACGTCCTGGTGGTGGACGACGGCTCCACCGACTGCTCGCCGGCGATCCTGGCCGAGGCCGCCGCCCGTGACCCGCAGGTGCGCGTGCTGACCCACCCGGACAACCTGGGGTACGGGCAGGCGCTCATCGACGGCTTCACCTGGGCTGTCCAGCGCGGCTACCGCCGGGTGGTCACCATCGACTGCGATGCCCAGCACGAGCCCGCCCGCATCCCCGCCTTCCTGGCGGCGCTCGCCGACGCCGACATCGTCTCGGGCAGCCGCTACCTCGACCCGGCGCTGCGAGGCGACCCGCCGCCCCCTGACCGCCTGGCCCTCAACCGCGAGACGACGGCGCTCCTGCGGCGCCTCACCGGGTACCCCCTCACCGACGCCTGGTGCGGGTTCAAGGCCTACCGGGGCGAGGCGCTGGCGCGGCTGCGGCTGGACGAGCCGGGCTACGGCCTCCCCCTCCAGGTGTGGATCCAGGCCTGGCGGCTGAGGCTGCGCGTGGTGGAGCTGCCGGTCGCCCGGGTCTACAAGAACCCGGCGCGGCGCTTCTGGGGCGGGCTCGACGATCCCGAGACGCGGCGGCGCTACTACCGCTCGGTGCTGGAGCGGGAGCTGGCGCGGGCCGGGCTCTCCCTGGCGCTCGCCTCGGCCGAGTGATGCGCATCCTGGCCATCGGGCCCCACCCCGACGACGTGGAGATCGGCATGGGCGGGACGGTGGCCGCCCTGGTCCGCCAGGGCCACAGCGTGGTCCTCTGCGACCTCACCAACGGCGAACCCACGCCGCGCGGCAGCCCGGAGCGCCGGGCGGTGGAGGCCGCCGAGGCGGCCCGGGTGCTGGGGGTGGAGTGGCGCATCACCCTGCCGCTGCCCAACCGTGAGGTCGCCGACACCGTGGAGGCCCGTCGCCAGGTCGCCGAGGTCATCCGGGAGGTGCGCCCCGACGTGCTCTTCGTCCCGTACTGGGTGGACGCCCACCCCGACCACGTCGCCGGGGCGGCGCTGGGCGAAGCCGCCCGCTTCTACGCCAAGCTCACCCGGACGACCATGCGCGGCGACCCCACCTACCCGTCCCGGGTCGTCCACTTCATCACCTCCCACTACCGCCTGCACGTGACGCCCACGTTCCTCTTCGACATCAGCGCCACGATGGAGCAGAAGCTGCGGGCCGTTGCCGCCTACCCCTCCCAGTTCGCCGACGAGGAGGGCGGCATGCCGATCCTGGAGATGCTGCGCGAGGTGGCCCGCTACTGGGGCCACCTCATCGGGTGTCGCTACGCCGAGCCCTTCGTCACCCGGGAGCCCGTGGGGCTGTCCAGCCTGGAGGGCTTCGTCCTCGGCGCGCGATTGGACACCAAGTCCCGCCTGTGAACGGCGCGCCCGACCGGGTCCTCGTCCCCGACCAGGAGCTGGAGGTTCCCGCCGCCTCCGGCGAGGTGCTCCTCCGGCCGTCCGGGGACCTCCGGGCGGTGGCGCGGGCCAACGCCGCGCGCCTGGACGCCGCCCGGCTGGCGCCGCTGGACCTGGACCTGGGCCCGCTCCGCCGCGAGGCCCGCACGGAGGCCCTCCTGCTGGCGCGGCGGTACACGGCCGCGCTCGGCCTCGCCGTCCCCGGGGGGACCGACGCGGAGGCACCGGACCTCCTCTTCGTCACCGGCCACCAGCCGGTCTTCCCCCACCCGGGGATCTGGGTGAAGTACCTCCTCCTCGATCGCCTGGCCCGACCCGGCGCCCCCGGGCTGGTGGTCGTCGTGGACAGCGACGCCATGGACGACCTCGCCGTGGAGGTCCCGGCGCTCGCCGTCGAGACCGCACCCGGCCTGCCCCGCCTGGTGGAGCGGCGCCGCGAGGTCCTCCGGCACGGCAGCCCGGACCGGCCCTACGAGGGGCAACCCCCACCGGACGAGGCGGAGTGGGCCGGCTTCCTGGAGCGGGTCGGTCGCCACCTGGCTACCCTCCCCGACCCCGAGCTGCACCGCCGCTGGGCCGCCTTCACGGCGCTGGGCCGGCCGCAGGCGGACTCCCTGGCGGCCTTCCTCACCGTGCTGCGCCGGCGCTACGAGGGACCGCGCCGATTGCTGGACCTGCCGGTCTCACTGCTGGCCGGCACCGCCGCCTTCAGGCGGTTCGTCCTGGCCGTGGCCCGGGACGCCCGCCGCTTCGCCGAGATTCACAACCGCCACCTGGAGGCCTACCGGGCCCGCCACCGCATCCGCACCACTGCGCAGCCCTTCTCAAACCTGGAGGTGGCGGGCGACCGGGTGGAGCTGCCCTTCTGGTGTCTGGTGGAGGGCCGCCGGGCCCGTCTCGTGGCCGACCTGGCCCGGCGCCGGTGGGGGCCGGACGGTGAAGCGCTGGTGCCCATCCCGTCCGGGCCGCACGCGCCGGAGTTCGACGCGCTGCCCGTCCGCCCCCGGGCGCTCACCCTCACCGCCTTCGTCCGGCTCTGCCTGGCCGACCTCTTCGTGCACGGGGTGAGCGGGGGGCGCTACGATCGGGTGACGGACGCGGTGGTGCAGGCGTACTTCGCGGTGGCGCCCCCGACCTACGCGGTGGCGAGCGCCACCCTGCACCTGCCGCTTCGAGGGGCGACGGATCCGGCGGCGGCGCGGCAGGCGGTGCAGCGGGCCCTCCAGGACGCGCGGCACAACCCGGAGCGCCTCCTGGCCGCCCCCACCCCGGCGCAGCGGGCCCTCATCGAGGAGAAGTGGCGGCTGATCGCCCGGCTGCGCGAGTCCCCGCTTACCCGACGGGAACGGCGGGCGGCCACGCAGGCGATCCGGCGGATCAACGCGCAGCTGGCCGAGGGGACGCGGGCGCACGCGGCGGTGCTGGAGGCGGCGCTGGCCCGGCTCGAGGCGCCGGGGGCCCAGGACGCGGTGACCTACCGCGGCTACCCGTTCTTCCTCTTCCCGGTGGAGGAGGTCGACGCCCTGGTGGACCGGATGGTCGAGAGCAGCGAACGTGGGCCGGGCGGGCGAGAGCCGTGAATCGGGTCGAGCGGAGTCAGGGCGAGGGTGAGGAGGTGAGCAAGGCGATGGCCGCGCTGAGCGTGGGCATGGAGGCTCCCGACTTCACGCTGCCGGACGCGGAGGGGCGTCCGGTGCGGTTGCGCGACTTCCGCGGGCGTACCGTCGTTCTGTACTTCTACCCCAAGGACGACACCCCGGGCTGCACCGTCGAGGCGTGCGGCTTCCGCGACGCCTACGACCGCTACGTGGAGGCCGGGGCGGTGGTGATCGGCATCAGCCCCGACGACGTCGCCTCCCACGCGCGCTTCGCCCGCAAGTACGGGCTCCCCTTCCTGCTGCTCGCCGATCCCGATCACCGGGTGGCGGAGGCGTACGGGGTGTGGAAGGAGAAGCACCAGTACGGCCGGACCTTCTGGGGGATCGAGCGGACCACCTTCGTCATCGACGAGGAGGGGAGGATCAGCCGGGTGTTCGAGCGCGTGCGGCCGCAGGGCCACAGCGACGAGGTGCTGGAGGCGCTGCGCCGGTGAGCGGCCCGGTGCCGGTGAGCAGCCGGGCAGCGGTGAGCGGCCCGGCGCCGGCGAGGGGACCGGGCCGGACCGGGCGCGCCCCCAGGTGGGGCTCGTGCGGGCGGGCCGCCGTGACCCTGGCCGCGGTCCTGCTCCTCGCCGCCTGCCAGCCCACGGTGCGCCTCCAGACCCCGCCGCTCCCGGAGGTCCCGCTGGAGGCGCACCCCATCGTCCCTGTCGTCCCCTCGGCGGAGGCGGGGCGGGTGGTCTTCGAGCGCAACTGCGCCTTCTGCCACGGGACGGCCGGACGGGGAGACGGGCCAGCGGCGCGGGGACTGCGGGCCCCGCGGAAGAACCCCTTCACCGACACGATGCGCCTGCTGGGGATCCGGGTGCGCGGCGAGGACCTCCCCTCGCGCCCGGCCAACTTCACCAACCTCGTGCAGATGCGGCTGAACAGCCCGGCCGCGATGTACGAGACCGTCACCCTGGGGCGGCCGCACACGGCGATGCCCGCCTTCGGCCCCGATCCGGCCTACGGCGCCAACGACGGGTTGCCCGACCGCCGGGACGGGACGAAGCGCTTCCTCCCGGACGCCGACCGGTGGCACGTGGTCTTCTACGAGTGGACCTTCGCCACCTCGCCCCAGCAGATCGCCCGCGGCCAGGCCCTCTACCAGGCACGCCCCTTCGACCTGGAGGTGGCCGGGGCGGGGCGCGGCCCGGTGACGTGCGCGGGGTGCCACGGCCCCAACGGCGACGGGCGGGGCGGGCGGCTCAGCGGGCTGATGGCCCGCACCCGGTGGGGGTGGATGCTGGGGCGCGGTCCCGGGATCTTCACCGACCGGGACTTCATGGTGAAGCGCAAGCCCACCGAGCTCTTCGCCGGCATCACCGACCGTCACCCCTTCGTCCGGATCCCCGGCCGGCCGCAGGTGCCGGCCTACAAGCGCCTCCTGCGCGAGGACGAGCTCTGGGCCCTGGTCGACTACCTGTGGACCTTCGTCTACCGCTACGCCCCGCCAGCCGCGGGCGCGCCTTGATTCACCCGTAGCGGCATCGCTACACTGCATCGGGGAGCGATGGTGGAGCGTCCGGAGCGGCTCGCACGCCGCGGCTTCTTGCGCCTGGTGACCGCCGTGCCCATCGTGGCCGCGGCGGCGGCCTTCCTCTCGCCGCTGCTGCGCCTGCTCAAGCCCAACACGCGCCCCTTTGAAGTGCTCTACGAGCCCACGGTCCACGACGTCCCGGTGGGGGAGGTGACCGTGGCCGCCACCCTGGACGAGGTGGCCCGGCCGTGGGACTTCAAGTACTTCGTCTTCACCCAGCGCTACCCGCAGTACACCCCGGAGGGGCTGCGGGCGGCCAACGTCCCCGCCGTGGTCATCCGGCTCCCCTACAAGATCCGGCTGCCCTGGGACTGGGCCCGGACCATCGGCAAGACCCCGCAGCTGCAGGAGAGCGACATCATCGTCTTCTCGCGCATCTGCCCGCACCTCGGGTGCATCTACAACTACGTGCCGAACTGGCAGGAGGTCACCGCCGGGTACGGCGGCTACGTGCCGCCCCCGCCGCGCCGTCACGCGCTGATGGCTTGCCCGTGCCACCTCTCCATCTACGACCCCGCGGACCCGCAGCAGCCCGGGCGTGTGCTCTCCGGGCCGGCCCCGCGGCCGCCGCGTACCTTCCTCTACGAGATCCGGGGCCACCAGATCGTCGTGACGGACGTGGAGCCGGGGGGCATTGCCTGAGATGGGCCTGGTCGCCGACTGGCTCCGCGAGCGCAAGGAGCACCTGGACCTCTTCGACGAGACCCGCACCGCCCAGCAGGGCAACCCCCTCTACCTGCTGGGCCCGATGATCTACTTCTTCTGGCTCGTCACCGTCATCAGCGGGGTCATCCTGATGCTCTGGTACGAGCCCACCACCACCGGGGCCTACGACTCGGTGCGGCGGATTCAGGAGGAGATCCCGCTGGGGTGGCTGGTGCGCGGCGTCCACAAGTACGCCGCCGACGGGATCTTCCTCGGGATCATCCTGCGCATCTACCGCATGTACTTCGCCGGGGAGTACAAGCGCCCGGGGGAGCTGGGGTGGATGCTCTTCTTCCTGGGGCTCGTGCTCATGATGATCTCCGGCGTCACCGGCTACCTCCTCATCTGGAACCAGCGCTCCTTCTGGGCCGCCAAGACCATCCTCACCGTGCCGGTCTACCTGGACGAGCTCACGGCCCCGCTCTCCCGGTGGCTGGGCTACAACCTGAACTTCGGCTCGATGATCGCCTACGTCTTCCTCGGCGGGTCGGCCATCGGGCAGGCTACCATCACGCGCTTCTACGCCCTCCACTTCGGCATCTCGCTGGTCCTGCTGGTGCTCATCGAGTTCTACTTCTACCGCACCCGGCGGAAGCGGCTGAACATGTCGCTCTTCCCCATGGCGCTCTTCCTGGCCATGCTGGTCTTCATCAGCCACCCGGACGTCCTGCCCGCCGAGCTGGGGCGGCGCGCCGACCCGAACCGCACGCCGCTGCCGATCCTCTCGGACTGGTACTTCCTGGCGCTCTACCAGTACGTGAAGTACACTCCGCCGCTGTGGGCGGGGCTGGGGCCGGGGCTGCTCATCGGTATCGGCATGCTCGTGCCCTTCCTCGACCGCAGCCGCTCGCGCCACCCGCTGGACCGGCCCTTCTTCCTGGTCCTGGGGATCTGGGCGCTCTTCCTCTTCCTGGCCTTCACGACGCTGATCCTGTGGAACATCGCCGTCATCGAGCGCGAGCCGCCGCTCGTGCTGCTCACCACCGCCATCGTCATGGGGCTGGGCTTCCTCTGGCACCTGCTGCGACGGCGCCGGCAGCTGCGGGCCGCCGCCGTCCCGCCGGCCGCCCGCCCCACGACGCGGGCGCCTGAGCGCCCGGCACCCGCGCCCTCGGTCCTGGCCGGACAGTCGGGGGAGCCCGCCTGATGCGCCTGCGTCGCGCGCCGGCCGGGGGCGCGGCCCGCCTGGGCCGCCTGGCGGGGAGCCTCGTCACCTGGGGAGCCTTCGCCGTGGCCGTCTACTCCTTCTCGGAGCTGTGGGGGGCGCTGCGCGGCGCCTGGGAAGGTCACCCCACCCTGCCGCCGGGACCGTTCCTCCTGCTGGTCGGCCTCTTCCTGGCCAGCCTGGGCTACCTGGCGGTGGCGCTCTACGCCGCCGAGGCACGGGCCGGGCGGGTGCGCCGCCGCATCGGCCTATTCGACCGCCTGCTGACCTGGTTGGGCGGAGCGCCGGAGGTCTCGGGCCGGTGAACCGACCGGTCTACCTGAGGGGCATTGTGGTCCTGGCCGGGGCGAGCGTCGGGCTGGCCGGGCTCATCCTCCTGGCCGAGTGGCGCGACGTGGAGCGGCTCGGCATCGCCGCCCTCGGCCTCATCCTCATGGGCTACGGCCTGATCGTCCTGCTCATGCGCAAGGCGGGGCTCATCGGGCCGCGGAAGGCGGAGGGGCGATGAGGACGACCCCCTACCGGCGGCTGGTGGCCTGGTTCCTCCGCCAGACCCTCCGGCTGGACGTGGCCATCAACCGCCTCTACCCGACCGACTTCAACCCGCTCTACTACACGGGGGGGCTGGCGAACTTCTTCCTGATCGTCCTGGTCGTCTCCGGCATCCTGCTCCTCTTCTACTACGTGGCCGACCTGGAGGGGGCGCACCGCTCCGTCGCCTTCATCACCGAGCAGGTCCCCTACGGCGACCTCCTGCGCGGCGTCCACCGCTACGCTGGCGACGCCTTCATCCTGGCCGCCCTCCTCCACCTGCTGCGCAACTGGTTCACGGAGCGCTACCTGTACGCGCGGGACAACCCCTGGATCTCGGGGATGTTCCTCCTCCTCCTGGGGTGGTTCATCGGCGTGAACGGCTACCAGCTGGTCTGGGACGACCGGGCCCAGGCCGTCACCGTCCTCTTGGTGCGGATGCTGCAGGCGGTGCCGCTGGTGGGGGAGACGCTGGTGCGGCTCCTCCTCGGCGATGTGGGCGTCACCCGGGCGACCCTGCCGCGGCTGCTCTTCCTGCACGTCGGGACGGCGTCGTTCCTCTACATCCTCCTGTGGTGGCACTACGTGCGGGTGCGCCACCCCAAGGTCTGGCCGCCCGCCACCTGGGTGCTCACGCTGCTGGGCGTCCTCGTCCTCCTCTCCGCACTCATCCCGCCGGCGGCGGGGCAGCCGGCGCTGCCGGGGCAGGGGACGACCGCCGTCCCCCTCGACCTCTTCTTCCTCCTCCCGTTCTGGCTGGCCGGGTTCGTCCCGCCGGGGCTGGTGCTGGCCGGCCTGCTCCTCCTCTTCCTGCTCGGCTTCGTCATCCCCTACGTGGGGGAGGAGCCGCGGACCGACCCGGTCCGCCACGCCGGGGTGGCCCAGGTGGTGGACGGCAACTGCACCGGCTGCGAGCTCTGCTACTACGACTGCCCGTACAATGCCATCGTCATGGTCCCCTCGCCCTACCCGGGGGTGACCAAGGCGGCGGCCAACCGCAAGCTGCTGGCGGTGGTGATCGACTCGCGCTGCGTGGAGTGTGGGATCTGCATCGGCGCCTGCCCCTTCGAGGCGCTCGAGCTGCCGAAGGTCCTGGAGGCCGACGTGCGCCGGCGCATGGCCGAGGCCGTGGCGGTGACGGCCTGACGCCGGCGGGGGGAGCGGCCGCGGGAGGAGGAGTGGTGGACCAGGAGACGCTGACCGCTGAGGCTCGACCCCGCACCGGCGCGCAAGGGCCCGTGGTGGTGGGCTTCGTGTGCGTCTGGTCGGTCGGGCTGGACGGGCTCGTCGACGAGCGGGGGTGCCTGCGCGCCTTCCCGTCGGTGCAGGTGATCTCCGTGCCCTGCTCGGGGTTCGTCCGGCCGAACTGGCTGGAGGAGGCGCTGCGCCTGGGTGCGGCCGGCGCCTTCGTCACCGGCTGCCCCTACGGCGACTGCCTCAACCGCGAGGGGAACTACCTGATGCGGGACCGGGTTGAACAGCTGGAGCGCCGGCTGCAGCGCCGCCGGGTGGAGCCGGCGCGCGTGGCCATGCTGGCCCACGGGCTCCACGACCAGACGGGGTTCCTGGAGGCGGTGGGGGCCTTCCTGCGCCGGCTGGAGGCGCTGGGCCCGGCCGTGCCGGCGGCGCGCCCGGGAGGGGCGGGGGCTGCGCCGGCTGTGCGGCCGCGTCCGGGCGGGGCCGCGCCGCCCGCCCGCCCCGCCACGGCGTCGGAGCGAGCCGAGGAGGAGACGCCGTGATCACCGTCCGCCGGCTGCCGCTGCGCGTGGTGGTGCTGTACATCCTCTTCTACATCGCCTTCTTCCTGCTGCTGCTCTTCGTGGCGTCGTTCGGCCTGATCGCCGAAGCCTGAGGGGCTGGCGCGGAGGCTCGGAGGCCGGGGGAGGCCAGGCGCGGGTGCGGGGCCGCGGCGGGCACCGCCCGGCAGGGAATGCGGGATACTGGAGACGAGCACGGTGTCAGCGCGTCGCGCGCCGTCACGACGGGACGGGCGCGAGGCGCTGTCCATCAGGACGAGACGAGGAGGGAGCGCATGGAGCGAAGGGTCGGAGTCATGGTCGTGCTGCTGGTCGCCGTGCTGGTCCTGGGGGCCTGTGGACGGCGCGGTGGAGCCCCGACGGGTCAGGCCACCCCTCCCCCCGAGGCGACGGCGCCGGGGGCCACGCCCGGGGCCGGGGCGACGGTGACGGTAGAGGAGAAGGAGTTCGCCTTCTCCCCCGCTCCGATCACCGTGCCAGCCGCCGGACCGGTGACCTTCCGCATCGAGAACAAGGGGTCCGTCGAGCACAACTTCCTGGTGTGCCAGGGTCCGCCTCAGGAAGGGCAGCCGGGCTGCCCCCAGGGGACCCACGTCGACCTCGAGGCCATCCCGCCGGGAGAGAGCGAGACGGTGACCGTGACCCTTCCGGCGGGGACCTACAAGGTCGTCTGCACGGTGCCCGGGCACGAGGAAGCCGGGATGATGACGACCCTGCGCGTCGGCCAGTGACGGTGGACCGGTCAGTGGACCGGGGGCAGCCGACGCCGTCGCGGAGGGCCGGCAGCCCGTCGTGAGCATGGGGGCCGCGGCGCTGCCGCGGCCCCTGCCATCATCTCAGAGGACTGGGGGCGTGGAGACGTTCGAAGCCCGGGGTCTGCACGAGGTGCCTGCCGACCAGAACGCGGCGTCCGCCGACCAGGCGGTCGCGCTGGACCGGCTCTACGCGCCCGTTCGGCCGGACCTGGAGCGGCTCGACGACCTCCTGCGCGCCGAACTGGTGGAAGAGGACCCGTTCATCGGCGAGCTGGTGGCCTACGTGCTGGCCACCCGCGGCAAGCTGCTCCGCCCGGCCCTGGCCTGTCTGGCCGCCCGGGCGGTGGGCGATGCCGACCACGGGCAGGACCGGCTCTACGTGGCCGCCACTGTCGAGCTCATCCACATCGCCTCGCTGATCCACGACGACATCATCGACCAGGCCGACCGCCGGCGCGGCAACCCCAGCGTGAACGTGCAGTGGGGCAACCAGATCGCCGTGCTGCTGGGGGACCTCCTCTTCGCGCGGGCCTTCGACCTGATCAGCCGGGTGCGCCACCCCGCCGTGGCCCCGGCGGTGGCCGAGGCCGCCGTGCGCATGAGCCAGGCCGAGATCAAGCAGCTCAAGTACAGCGGCGAGCCGCACGCTCGCGAGGAGGTCTACCTGGAGATCATCGAGGGGAAGACAGCGGCGCTGCTGGCCGCGGCCTGCCGCGCCGGGGCCCTGGCCGGCGGCGCGACGGCCGGGCAGGCCGACGCCCTGGGCGCGTTCGGGCTGCGCTTCGGCATGGCCTTTCAGATCACCGACGACACGCTGGACGTGGCGGGGGCCCCGGAGGCCCTTGGCAAGCCCATCGGCTCCGACATCGAGGGCGGGCGCGTGACGCTGCCGGTCATCCACGCGCTCCGGAGCGCCTCGGAGGCGGACCGCATGGCGCTGGAGCGGCTCCTGCGCGCCTCGGCGGATGGCGAGGGTCGCGCGGGGTCCGGGCAGGCCGCCGCGGCCCGGGCCATCCTCGACCGGTACGAGGCCATCCCCTACGCGCTCGGGCTGGCCCGGCGCTATGCCGCCGCCGCGGGGGAGGCGCTGTCGGCCCTGCCGCCCTCGGAGGCCAGGGAGAGCCTGCGGGGGCTGGCGGAGTTCGTCGTCGTCCGCGCGCGATGACCGCGTCCGGCGGCGCCCTGCTCGCCACGGTGGTGGCCACCACGCGCACCGACCCCGCCGCCTGGTAGGAAGCGGAGAGGCTACGGCTGGCCACCAGCACCCCGCCCACCCGTTGCGGGACCAGGCTGCGCAGCGAGCCGGTATACCCCCTGCGCGGGCCGCGTCTCGCGGACGTACAGCTCCGGCGCGACCTCCACCACCGCTGCCGCCCACCCTGCCGCGGCCTGCGGCCTCGGACGCAGCGAACCGGGGTCCGAGGCGACCTGACCGGTGAGCGCAGCGAGGCGGGGGACGGGGGGAGGGGGGGCCGCGGCAGAGAATCCTCCCTGTGCCGCGGGGGCAAGGCGCGGCCGTTCCCACATGAGGGTCTCGTGCATCATCCCGGCCTACAACGAGGCCGCGACGATCTCCGCGGTCGTCCGCGCGGCGCGGGCCTGTCCCGAGGTGGACGAGGTGATCGTCGTGTCGGACGGCTCCACGGACGAGACCGCCCGGCGGGCGGCGGACGCGGGCGCCGACCGGGTGATCGTCCTGCGCCGCAACCAGGGCAAGGGGAACGCCGTGGCCCGCGCCGCCCGGGAGGCGCGCGGCGAGGTCCTCCTGCTGCTGGACGCCGACCTCCGCGGCTTGCGCCCCGCCCACCTCACCCGCCTGCTCGCCCCGGTGCTGCACGGCCAGGCCGACATGACCGTGGCGCTCTTCACGGAGGACCGCCTCCACCGCTGGCTCAGCCGGCTCTCCGGCCAGCGCGCCCTGCGCCGTCACCTGCTGCGGCCCGAGGTCCTCAGCGGGACGGGCTTCGGGCTGGAGGTCGCGCTCGACCGGTGGGCGCGGCGCGCGGGCGCCCGGATGGTGCGGGTGCGCATGAGCGGGGTGACGCACCGGCGCAAGCGCGACAAGTACGGGACGATGAAGGGGCTGCGCCTGCAGGTGCGGGCTTCCTCCGACCTGCTGCGCCAGGCCCGCAAGGCCGTGCCGCGGCCCGACCCGCGGCGGTGGATCACGCGCCGGAGGTCGCCGCCTATGGCGCCGTTGCTGCTCGTGGTGCTGATCGCCCTGGCCCTGGCCACACCGCTGCTGGCCTCCCGTCCGCCCCGCGCGGCGGCCGGGCGCTTCCCGACGCTGGAGCCGGCCGGGCCCCAGGACCGCATCCTCGCCGTCGTGGCCCACCCCGACGACGAGGTGCTGGGGGCGGGAGGCTTCCTGCACGAGGCGCACCGTGCCGGGGCACAGGTCACCGTGCTGGTCCTCACGCTGGGAGACGCCAACCGGGTGAGCGCGGCGGTGCGCGGGCGCCGCGTCCGTCCCACGCCCCAGGACTTCCGGGCCGTGGGGACGCAGCGCCAGGTCGAGACGCGGCGCGCTCTCCAGACGCTGGGCCTGCCGCCCGATGCCGCCCGCTTCCTGGGCTTCCCCGACCGGGCGCTCGCCCTCGTGGCCGATGGGGTGGGTGCGGCGGACGCGCCGGCCGTCCGGTCGCGCTACACCGCCCTCGACCGCGCCGCCTACCCGGCGGTGCTGGAGCCGGAGGCGCCGTACACCGCGGCCGCGCTCGACCGTCTGGTGGCCCGCGTGGTCCGGGAGGTCCGGCCCACGCTGGTGGTGACGCACGCGCCGCTCGACCGCCACCCCGACCACCGCGCCGCCTTTGCCCTGGCCGTCCGCCACCGGGGCACGGCCCCCGTGATCACCTTCGTCGTCCACGTGCCGGGCTTTCCCCGGCCGCTGTGGGCCTTGCCCGGACAGCCGCTCCTGCCGCCGTCCGGAGAGGTCCTGCCGGCGGGCTGGACGTGGGCCCAGTTTCCCCTCGGCGCCGAGGCGCGCCGCCGCAAGGCGGCGGCGCTGCGGGTATACCAGAGCCAGCGGGTCTCGCCCTACCTCCGGCTGCTGCTGGCCGGCTTCGTCCGCAGCACGGAGCTCTTCGCGCTACCGCCGGCGGAGTGATCGTCCCCGGCCCGCGGGCGGAGTGAGGAGTGATCGTCCCCCGCCCGCGGGCGGAGCGAAAGGAGCGGGATGATGGCGCAGCGGACACCGACCGAGGCTGAAGGGGCGGGGGAGGTGGCGCGCCGGCTGGCGACGAACCTCGCCGCCTTCCTCCAGACCTACGGGGCCCTGGCGGGGGAGGAAGCGCGCGCGAAGGCGCGCGACCTGGCCGTGGGGGCCGTGCTGCTCGGCGGCGCGGCCGTCGGCATGGTGATCGGCCTGGTGTTGGCGGTGACCACGGTGGTGCTGGCGCTGGCCACCGTGCTGCCGGCCTGGCTGGCGGCGCTTGTCGTCGCCGCCGCGGTGGTCGGGGGCGCCGCCATCCTGGTCCTGGTCGCGCTGCGGCGCCTGCGCCGGCCGCGGCTGCAGCAGGTAGTGCAGGCCTTCAGGGAGGACGTCCGGTGGCTGAGGAGCGAGCTCTTCGGGAGAGGCTAGCCGAGCTGCGCACGGCCATCCGCCGCGACGCCACCGAGCTGCGGGGACGCTGGGAGGCGTGGCGCGGCCGGGTGCGGCGCGACTGGCGCGAGGTCGGGCGCTCGGGCCGCGAAGTGGTCGACGTCCTCGCCCTCGTCCTGCGGCGGCTGGGGCGGGACGGCTCCTGACGGCGGACCGCAGCGGGGCCGGACGGCCCGGGCGGCCAGGGCGCCACGGCCCTGGCCGGCTGATATACTGACGGCGGAGGTGCCACCATGCCCTTCGTCGGGAACGTTGGGATGCCCGAGCTCCTGGTGATCTTCCTCATCCTGCTCCTCCTCTTCGGGGCGAGCCGGCTGGCCGGCATCGGCCAGGCGCTGGGGCGGACGATCCGGGAGTTCAAGCGGGAGCTGCGCGACGTCGAGGACGACCTGCGCGACGAGCCGCGTTCCCAGCGGGCCAAGGAGACCTAGCCGGGGCCGGGCGCGGTCGCCCTCGGGGCAGCGGCGTCCGCCGCACCTGTTGCGCATCCCGTCCCCCTCATGGCCGAAGACCGGCCGATGACCATCGTCGAGCACCTGGAGGAGCTGCGCCGGCGGCTCCTCATCGGGCTGGCCGCGCTCGCCGTGGCCAGCGTGCTGAGCTTCCTCTTCGTCGAGCCCCTGCTGACCTGGCTCCTGCGGCCGGTGGTGGCCGCCGGGAGCCGCGTCGTCTTCCTGGCCCCCACCGAGGCGTTCTTCGTGCGCGTGAAGGTGGCCCTGCTCGCCGGGGTCTTCCTCAGCCTGCCGGTGATGCTCTACCAGCTGTGGCTCTTCGTCTCGGTCGGCCTGACGGAGACGGAGCGGCGCTACGCCCTGTGGCTGATCCCGCCGGCGATGGCCCTCTTCGTGGCCGGGGCGGCCTTCGCGCTCATAGTCGTCGTCCCGGTGGGGGTGCGCTTCCTCCTGGGTTACCAGGTGCAGGGGGTGCTGGAGCCAATGATCAGCATCGGCGCGTACACCTCGTTCCTCACCTGGTTCGTGCTGGCGTTCGGACTGGTCTTCGAGATGCCCATCGTCATCGTCTTCCTGACGAAGATCGGGCTCGTCACCCCGCAGGCGCTGGCCGCCTGGCGCCGCTACGCCCTCGGTGCCATCCTGGTGGCCGCAGCCCCGCTCAGTCCGGGCGGAGACATCTTCTCCATGCTCATGCTGGCGGTCCCGGCCTACCTGCTCTACGAAGTCTCCATCTGGATCGCCCGCCTGGTGGCCTCCCGCCCGGCGGCGGCGGTCGAGCAGGTCGAGGGCCGCTGAGCCCGAAGCCTTCGTCCATGGCCCGCGGCCGCCGTGCGCGGAACCCCTGGGGGATCCTGGTGCTGGTGATCCTCCTCGGCGGGCTGCTCGGCAGCGTGATCGCCGAGGCGCTGGTGGCCTACCCGGCCCTGGCCTTCCTGGGACGGGACATCCGGGCGGGCATCGACCCGCCCTTCACCGTGGACCTGCGGCTGCTGACCGTGACCTTCGGGGCCACGGTGCGCCTGAACCTGGCCATGGTGGCCGGCGTCTTCCTGGCGGTCTGGCTCTTCCGCCTGATCGTGTGACCCCGCGCCCGCCTCCAGGCCGCCCGCTGAGGGACCCCCGGTGAAACCCTGCCTCCTGCCGATCTAATCGACGTGAGCGCCGTGACCTCCTCGCCGCTGGTCCTCGCCTCCTCCTCGCCGCGCCGGGCGGAACTCCTGCGCCTGCTCGGCCTGGCCTTCACCGTCCACCCCGTGGGGGACGAGGCGGCCTCCCCGGCGGCCGAGGCGCCCGATGCCCCGGTCGGGCCTGCGGAGGCAGGCGGCCGCGAGGCCGGATCCTGCCGCGACGCCCCGGGCGCCGCCGCCCTCCGTGCCCGCCGGCTGGCCAGGGCCAAGGCCGAGGCTGCCGCGCCGCACTATCCGGGGGCCGTGGTCATCGGCGCGGACACCATCGTCGTGGTGGACGGCCGGGCGCTGGGAAAACCGCGCGATGCGGCGGAAGCGGCCGCCATGCTGCGGCAGCTCGGCGGCCGGACCCACCACGTGGCCACGGGGATCGCCGTGGTGCGCGCCGACCGGGACCTGCGCCTGGACGCCGTCACCCTCACGGCGGTCACGTTCCGCCCGCTCTCGGAGGACGAGATCGCCGCCTACGTGGCCACGGGGGAGCCCTTCGACAAGGCGGGCGGCTACGGCATCCAGGGGCGGGCGGCCATCTTCGTCGAGCGCATCGAGGGGGACTACTACGGGGTGGTGGGGCTCCCGCTGGCGCCGCTGGCGCTCCTCCTCCGCCGGGCCGGAGTGCGCGTGCTGTGACGCTGGCACCGCTCGCCCTTCCGCCGGCCGCGCGCCCCCGGGAGCGCCTCCGCCGCGCCGGGGCGGCGGCGCTCGCTCCCACCGAGCTCCTGGCCCTCCTGCTCGGGACCGGCGGTCCCGGGCGGCGGGCCGTCAGGGTGGCGGAAGGCCTCCTGGCCACCTTCGAGTCCCTCGGCCGCCTCAGCCGGGCAGGCGTGGAGGAGCTCGAGCAGGTGCCCGGGGTGGGACCGGCCAAGGCCGCGGCGCTGGTGGCTGCCTTCGAGCTGGGGCGCCGGGCGGCGGTTCCGGAGGAGGCCCGGCCGGTCGTCCGCTCCGCCGCCGATGCCGCCCGGTGGCTGGTCCCGGTCATGGGGGCGCTGGAGCGGGAGCACTTCCGGGTGCTGGTCCTCAACACCCGCCACGAGGTCCTGGCGGCGGTGGACGTGGCCGTGGGCGGGCTGAACGCCGCCGCCGTCCACCCCCGGGACGTCTTCACCGAGGCGGTGCGGCGGCGGGCCGCCGCGGTGATCCTGGCCCACAACCACCCCTCGGGCCACCCCGACCCCAGCCCGGACGACCTGGCCCTCACCCGGCGGTTGTGCGACGCCGGGCGGATCGTGGGCGTCGATGTCCTGGACCACCTGGTAATCGGGCATGGGAGATACGTCAGTTTGCGGGAACGGGGCGTCCTTTAGCCATCGGTCTTCGGCAAGAAATCGGCAAGACGCGGAGAACTTTGAAGCAGGCGGGGGCCCCGGTGGGAGGGCTGGCGGGATGTTCTCGTGGTTGATGGGACGGGTGGTGCGGGACATGGGCGTGGACCTGGGCACCGCCAACACCCTGGTCTACGTCCGGCACGAGGGGATCGTGCTGCGGGAGCCCTCCGTCGTGGCCCGCAGCGTCGAGGACGGGCAGATCCTGGCGGTGGGGGAGGAGGCCAAGCGCATGCTGGGCCGCACCCCCGGGCACATCACCGCCACCCGGCCGCTGCGCGACGGCGTCATCGCCGACTTCGAGACCACCTCGGCGATGCTGGCGTACTTCATCAAGAAGGGGATGCGCAACCGGGGGCTCTTCCGTCCCCGGGTGATCGTGGGCATCCCCTCCGGCGTCACCGAGGTGGAGAAGCGGGCGGTGACCGACGCGACGCTGCAGGCCGGTGCGCGCGAGGCCTACCTGATCGAGGAGCCCATGGCGGCGGCCATCGGGGCCGGGCTGCCGGTCTCCGAGCCGGTGGGCAGCATGGTGGTGGACATCGGCGGCGGGACCACCGAGGTGGCGGTCATCGCGCTGGGGGGGATTGTCACCTCGCGCTCCATCCGCATCGGCGGCGACGAGATGGACGAGGCCATCATCCAGTACGTGCGCCGCGCCTACAACCTGCTCATCGGCGAGCGCACCGCGGAGGAGATCAAGATCGCCATCGGGTCGGCCTACCCGCTCAACCACGCCGACGAGGTGGTGGAGGTGCGCGGCCGCGACCTCCTCTCCGGGCTGCCGCGCACCGTGCGCCTCACCGCCACCGAGGTGCGGGAGGCGATGGCGGAGCCGATCCAGGCCATCGTCGAGGCGGTGAAGCAGACGCTGGAGCGCACGCCGCCCGAGCTGGCCGCCGACATCGTCGACCGCGGCATCGTGCTCAGCGGCGGCGGCGCGCTGCTGCGGGGGATGGACCGGCTGCTGGCCGAGGAGACCGGTATGCCCGTCACCCTGACCGACGACCCCCTCTCCGACGTGGCGCTGGGGACGGGGCGGGCGCTGGAGGAGATCGAGACCCTCCGCAAGGTCCTGATCACGCCGAAGAAGAGCTGAGCCGCCATGGGGGAGCGGCGGCGCGCGGTTCTCTTCATCGCGCTGCTGGTGGCGGCGCTGGCGCTGCTCACCGGCCAGGTGCGGGGGCAGGAGCGCCGCGCCGTGGGCGTGGTGGGCCGCTCGCTGCTCACCCTGATGGCGCCGGTGCAGACCTCCATGGCCCGGGTGGCCGACGCCGTGGCCCGGGCCTGGGCCCTCTACACCGAGATCGGCCGGCTGCGCGTGGAGAACGCCCGGCTGCGCGAGGAGGTGGAGCGCCTCAGCCAGGAGGCGGCCCGGCTGCGCGAGACGGCCGCGGCGGCGCAGCGCCTGGAGGCGCTGCTGGCCTTCCGCGCCCAGACGCCGTACCGGGTAGTCGCGGCGCGGGTGGTGGGGCGCGACCCGGCCCGGTGGTTCGCCACCATCGTCGTCGACCGGGGCAGTCGCGACGGGGTGACGCGCAACGCGCCGGTGGTGAGCGGGCAGGGCGCGGTGGGGCGGGTGATCGAGACGACGCCGTTCACCGCGCGGGTCCTGCTCCTCACCGACCCGCGCAGCGCCGTCGGCGTCGTGCTCCAGGAGTCGCGCCAGGTAGCCGTGGTGGAGGGGACGGGGGAGCAGGTGCTCCACCTGAAGTACCTCTCCCGGGCCCGCGCGGTGCGGGTGGGCGAGCGGGTGATCACCTCGGGGCAGGGAGGCGTCTTCCCCAAGGGGCTGCTGGTGGGGCAGGTGGAGGCGGTGCGGGACGTCCCCGGCGGCGCCTTCCGGGAGGGGCGCGTGCGCGCCGCCCCCGACCTCAGCCGGGTGGAGGAGGTGCTGATCCTCCTCCCTGAGCCGGGGCCCGCCCCGGCCCGCTGAGCCGCCCGTGGCCGCGGCGGTTGCCGTCCTCGTGGTGGCCACGGTCCTGGTGCACGCCGTCTGGCTGGTCCGGCTCCCGGTGGCGGGACAGGTAGCCGACCCGGCGCTCCCCCTGGTCCTGGCTGTGGCCTTCCGCCGCCCGGCGTGGGGGCCGGTCGTGGGGGCGGCCACGGGCTTCCTGCAGGACCTCCTCTTCGGCGGGAGCCTGGGGCTGTTCACGCTGGCGAAGCTGCTGGTGGCGCAGGGGGCGGCGCTGCTGGCGCGCGGCGTGGTCATCGACCAGCCGCTCCTCCCCTGGGTGGTGACCGCCGCGGCCACGGTCGTCCACCAGGTGACGGTGGTGCTGGTCCTGCGGGTCGGGGGCCTCCTGCCGCTCGGCCCCACGCTGGGAGGGCCGCTCCTGGTCCAGGTCGGCCTCAACCTGGCCGCGGCCGTCCCGGCCTTCGCACTGGTCTACCGCATCCTCCGACCGCCGCTGCCCCCGATGCGCCGGCGGCTGGTCGCCCAGACGACGTCGGGTGCCTGGGGCCGGGACCCCAGGGCGGCTGGCCGTGTGGAGGACCGGCGTCCCACCGACCCCGGGGGCGCCGTCCGCCGGGCTGGAGGTCGTGTCGATGGCCGTTAGGCGGCCGCCGGAGGTGGACGAGGATGCGGGGCTGCGCCTGGTGGCCTTGGGCGTGGTGACGGTCCTCCTCTTCGTCGTGCTCCTGGGGCGGCTGTGGCAGCTGCAGATCATCCACGGCCAGGAGTACCTCCAGCAGTCCGAGGAGAACCGCCTGCGCGACCTGCGCATCCCCGCGCCCCGCGGCGTGCTCTACGACCGGCGCGGCCGCGCGCTGGTGAGCAACCGCGCCGCCTTCACCATCTCGGTCCTCTCCATGGAGCTGCGCGATCCCGACCGCGTCCTGCCGCGTCTGGCGCAGATCCTGGGGATGTCGGAGGCGGAGATCCGCGAGCGCCTCCGCCAGGGGCGCAGCCGGCCCTTCGAGCCCGTGCGCCTGCGCCGCGACGCGCCGCCGGCCGTCGTGGCCATGGTGGAGGAGAACCGCCTCGACCTGCCGGGGGTGATCGTCGAGGTCGAGCCGGTGCGCCACTACCTCGGCGGCGGGCTGGCCGCGCACGCCATCGGCTACCTGGGCGAGATCAGCCAGGCCGAGCTGGCGCAGCCGGCCTGGCGCGGCTACCGCATGGGCGACCTGATCGGCAAGGCGGGCGTGGAGCGCGTCTACGACCGCATCCTGCGCGGGCGGGACGGGCGCCTGCGAGTCGAGGTGGACTCGCGCGGCCGGGCGCTCAGGGTGCTGCGCCGCGAGCCCTGGATCCCCGGGCGGTCGATGGTGCTGACCATCGACCGGGACGTCCAGGAGGCCGCCGAGGCGGGCCTGGCCCAGGAGGGCAAGCCCGGCGCGGTGGTGGCGCTGGACGTGGCCACCGGCGAGGTGCTGGCGCTGGCCAGCTTTCCCGCCTTCGACCCCAACCTCTTCGCCGCCGGGATCTCGGCGCGGGACTGGCAGCGGATCAGCCGCGACCCCGCGCACCCGCTGCTGAACCGGGCCGTGGACACCGCCTACGAGCCCGGCTCGGTCTTCAAGGTGGTGACGGCGGCGGCGGCGCTGGCCCGCGGCACCGCCACGCGGGCGACGCGCATCCGCTGCCCGGGCGCCTTCCGCCTGGGCGGGTGGGTCTGGCGCGACCTGCGCGCCCACGGCACCGTGGACTTCACCACCGGGGTGGCCCTCTCGTGCAACGTCTTCTTCTACACGCTGGGCCACCGCACCGGCGGAGAGGCGATGAGCCAGATGGCCCGGGCGCTGGGCCTGGGGGAACGGACGGAGATCGACCTCCCCTCCGAGACGGCGGGGCTCATCCCCGACGACGCCTGGAAGCGCCGCCACGTGGGCGAGCCCTGGTTCCCCGGCGACAGCGTGAACATGAGCATCGGCCAGGGGTGGGTGAACGTCACGGCGGTCCAGGTGGCGCGCATGATGGCGGCCATCGCCAACGGCGGCACGCTGGTGCGGCCCCACCTGGCGCGCGAGGTCCTGGGGAGCGACGGCACGGCCGTCCAGCGCTTCCGCCCGGCACCGGCGGGCCGCGTGGAGATGGCCCCGGAGGCCCTGGCCACCCTGCGCGACAGCCTCCGGGCCGTGGTGGAGCGGGGGACGGGGCGGCGGGTGCGTCTGCCGAGCGTGAGCGCCGCCGGCAAGACCGGGAGCGCCGAGAACCCGCGCGGCAAGCCCCACGCCTGGTTTGCCGTCTACGCGCCGGCCGACCGGCCCACAGTCGCCGTGGCCGTGGTGATCGAGCACGGCTTCCGGGGCGGCCTGGCCGCGGCCCCCATCGCCCGGCGCGTCCTGGCGGCGGCGCTGCGCATCCCGCTCCCCGACGAGGAAGCCGCGCCCGCTCCCCGCCTCCCCGCAGGCGCGCGAGGGGGCCGGCCATGACGCCGGGCGGGCCGCGCGCGGGGGCCGAGGGGCGCGGGGCGCCCCGGGCCGTGAGCACCCTGGCGCTCGCCCCGCCGGTGCGCGACGGTCCCCGGTGGCGGGACCTCGACCTGGTCCTGGTGGCCACGACCGCCGCGCTCATCGCCTTCGGTTTCGTCGTCCTGGCCAGCGCCACGGCGGGGGCCGGAGACCCCCGCACCTACCTGCGGGCCCGGGCCCTCCACCTGGGCCTGGGCGTCGTGGCCCTGGCGCTGACCGCCCGGGTCGGCTACCACCGCCTGTGCGCGCTGTGGCGGTGGCTCTACCTCCTCACCCTGGCCCTGCTGGTGGCGGTGATGGTGGTGGGCGACGTGCGCCTGGGCGCCCAGCGCTGGATCAACCTGGGCCCGCTCGGCGCCTTCCAGCCCTCGGAGCTGGCCAAGGTGACGCTCATCCTCACGCTCGCCCGCCACCTGGACGGCCGCAGACCGCCGGAGACCCTCTGGGGCGTCGCCCCCTACCTGCTCCACGTGGGCATCCTCGTGCTGTTGATCGTCCAGCAGCCCGACATGGGCACCGGGATGGTGCTGGTGGCCATCGCCGCCGGCATGCTCTTCCTGGCGGGCGTACGGCTGCGCGTGCTGGCCGGGCTGGCCGGGTTGGGGCTCATGGGGTTCCCCTTCCTGTGGAGCTTCCTCCACGACTACCAGCGCCGGCGCCTGCTGGTCTTCCTCAACCCGGACATCGACCCGCTGGGCGCCGGCTACGCCCTCAACCAGGCCAAGATCGCCGTGGGCTCGGGGCAGCTGTGGGGCAAGGGGCTCTTCGCCGGGACCCAGAACCTGCTGCGCTTCATCCCGGAGCAGCACACGGACTTCATCTTCACGGTCGTGGGAGAGGAGCTGGGCTTCGTCGGCGCGGCCGTGCTGCTGGCGCTCTTCCTGGTGTGGCTGTGGCGCGCCCTGGCCATCGCCGCCGCCGCCCCGGACCGCCTGGGGCGCCTCGTGGCCGGCGGCGTGGCGGTGATGGTGCTCTTCCACGTCGTCGTGAACGTGGGGATGACGGTGGGGTTGATGCCCATCACCGGGATCCCCCTGCCCTTCCTGAGCTACGGGGGGAGCGCCCTGCTCAGCCTGTGCACCGCCACCGGGCTGCTGCTCAACATCGGCATGGGCCGCCGCCGCCTCCTGCGGTAACCTTTCGGATGGACCATGGCCAAGGAGATCCTCGCCAGCGTCGAGCCGTCCGAGACCCGGGTCGCCGTCCTGGAGGACGGGACCCTGGTCAACCTCTTCATCGAGCGGGGGGAGCCGCTCGCCGGCAACATCTACAAGGGGCGGGTGGCCAACGTGCTCCCCGGCATGGAGGCCGCCTTCGTCGACATCGGCCTGGAGCGCAACGCCTTCCTCCACGTCACCGACCTGCGCAGCACGCCGCTCGCCGGGGAGGAGCTGGAGGAAGGGTTCGGGCGCGGGGCCATCGCCGAGCGCCTGCGCGTAGGCCAGGAGCTCCTGGTGCAGGTCACCAAGGAGCCGATGGGGTCCAAGGGAGCACGGGTGACCACCTACGTGGCGTTGCCGGCGCGCTACCTGGTGTTGATGCCCACGGTGAACTACGTGGGGGTCAGCCGCAAGATCAGCCAGGAGGGCGAGCGCAAGCGGCTGCGCCAGCTGGCCGAGCAGGTGAAGCCCGAGGGGATGGGCCTGATCGTCCGCACCGCCGCCGAGGGGGCCGGCGAGCAGGAGCTGCGCGACGATGTCGCCTTCCTCCTCGCCGTCTGGCGGCGCGTGACCGAGCGGGCGCAGGCGAGCAAGGCCCCGGCGCTAGTCTACCAGGACCTGCGCCTGATCCGTCGCGTCGTCCGCGACCTCTTCACCGAGGAGGTCAGCCGCTTCCTCATCGACTCCCCCGAGGAGTACCAGCGCGTCCAGGACCTCCTCGCCTCCATCGCCCCGGGGCTGCGCGGGCGGGTGGCGCTGTACCGGGGCGAGGAGCCGCTCTTCGAGGCCATGGGCGTGGAGAAGGAGATCGACCGGGCGCTGCGGCGGAAGGTCTGGCTGCGCAGCGGGGGCTACATCGTCATCGACCGCACCGAGGCGCTCACCGTCATCGACGTGAACACGGGCAAGTACGTGGGCAAGACCGACCTGGCCACGACCATCCTCAACACCAACCTGGAGGCGGTGGGGGAGATCGTGCGCCAGATCGTCCTGCGGGACATCGGCGGGATCATCCTGGTGGACTTCATCGACATGGAGGACCCCCAGCACCGCGAGCGCGTCTTCCGCGCCCTCACCGAGGCGGTGCAGGTGGACCGGGCCAAGACCCACATCATCGACCTCACCGCCCTCGGGCTCGTCGAGATCACGCGCAAGCGCGTCTACCAGGACCTGGAGGAGATCATGCGCATGCCCTGCCCCTACTGCGAGGGGCGGGGGCGCGTGTTCAGCCCCGAGACGATGAGCCGCCGCGTGCGCCGGGAGGTGTGCCGGCTGGCCCGCACCGGCCGGGCCGGCGCCTACCTGGTCGAGGTCCACCCGCAGGTGGAGGCGCTCCTCTTCAAAGAGGGGGACGCCTGGCTGCGCCAGCTGGAGCGCAGCAGCGGCAAGCGGCTGGTGGTGCGCGGGCGGGAGGGGATCCACCTGGAGCGGGTGACGGTGGTCGAGGCCGCCGACGTGGAGGAGCTGGAGCTCGGCCGCGAACCGGCGGCGGCCGGGGGGCGGTCGCGGGCCATCGTCTGGCTCGACCGGGAGGCCGGGGAGGCGGTCGACATCGGGGAGGACGACGAGACCTACGAGGTGGCCCTCACCCTGGCTGCGCAGCCGAACCGCCGCCGCGACGGGCTCGTGGGCCGCCTGGCCCGCCTGCTGGGCCGGCGCCGGGCTCCGTAGGAGGTGGGAGACCGCCACCGGGACCTGCTGGCGGGGATCGTCTGCGTCAACCTCGCCACGCTCACCTGGGCCGGCAACCACATCCTGGGGCGGTGGCTGCGCGGCAGTGCCGGGCCGTTCACCATCTCCGCCATCCGCTTCGCCGTCGCCGGGGCAGTCTTCGCCCTGCTCCTGGCGCAGCGCCCCGCCGCCGACCGGCGCCTTGGCCCGGACGCCCGCCGCCTGTTGCTCATGGCCCTCGTGGGCGTCGTGCTCTTCTCCCCGACGCTCTACGCGGGGCTGCGCCTCACCACCGCCGTGAACGCCGCGCTCATCAACGGGTTGGGCCCCGTCATCACCGTGGTGCTGGCTGCCGCCGTCCTGGGCGAGCGCCTCACCGTGGCGCGGGTAGGCGGGGCGGTGGTGGGGCTGGCGGGCGTGGCGGCGATCGTCCTGGGTGGCCGGGGGGCCACTGGAGGAGGGAGCCTCGCGGGGGACCTCATCGTGCTGGCGGCCGTCCTGTGCTGGTCGGTCTACTCCCTCCTCGGCCGCGCCACGCTGCGCTCCCGCTCTCCGCTGGCGGCCACCGCCCTCCCCGTCCTGCTGGCCCTGCCGGTCCTGGCGGCGGGTGCCTGGTGGGAGGCCGGGCGCATCCCGCTGCGGCTCACCCCGCCGGCCGCCATGGCGCTCCTCGGGATCGGGCTCCTCCCTTCGCTCGTCGGCTTCCTGGCCTGGAACGCCGGCGTGCAGCGACTGGGGTCGGGCGGGGCCATGGTCTTCCTCAACACGCTGCCGCTGTACGGGGGCGCTCGTCCTGCGCGAACCCCTCGGCCTGCACCACCTCCTCGGGGGGCTCTTGATCGTGGTCGGGAGCCTCTGGTCGGTCCGCTCGCCGTCGTGAGTACCCGCCCGGACTCCGGACGATGTGCGGCGGTTCCGCCGTTTGACGGCGCGGGGAATGGCTGGATATAGTGAAGTGTTCGCGCCATCTGGCGGGCGAAACCGCCGGAAACCGGATGTCCCGGGAGGTTGACCGTGTACGCAGTCATCGAGACCGGTGGGCGGCAGGTGCGGGTCGAGCCGGGCCAGACCGTGCGCCTGGCGCGCCTGGCGGCGGCGCCGGGCACGGAGGTGACCCTGGACCGCGTCCTGCTGGTCTCGGACGACGGCGAGGTGCGCGTCGGGACCCCCGTGGTGGAGGGCGCCCGGGTGGTGGCACGGGTGCTGCGGCAGGGGCGTGCGCGCAAGATCCGGGTCTTCAAGTTCAAGGCGAAGGCGCACTACCGCCGCCGCCAAGGACACCGGCAGCCCTTCACGGAGGTTCGCATCGAGCGCATCGAGACCCCGTGATCGGCCGGCGCCGCGCCCGGCGCCCTGCCGGCGGGTGCGGGGCTGTGCACGATTGGACCGGAGCGAAACCGGCAGCACACGTCTGACCGAGGAGGACGAAGATGGCACACAAGAAAGCCGGCGGGTCGTCGCGGAACGGGCGGGACAGCCAGAGCAAGCGCCTGGGCGTCAAGGCCTTCGCCGGGCAGCGCGTGAGCGCCGGCGCGGTCCTCGTGCGCCAGCGGGGCACGCGCGTCTGGCCGGGCCGCAACGTCGGCATGGGCCGGGACTTCACCCTTTTCGCCCTCATCGACGGGGTGGTGGCCTTCGAGCGGCGCGGGCGGGACGGCAAGCAGGTCTCCATCGACCCGCTGCACTAGCCCCCGGGGCGGGCCAGCGCGACTGGCAGGTAGAGCCCGGGTCTGTGGACTCGGGCTCATTTGCTGAGTGCCCGCGGGAGCGGGCGGCGGAGCATCGAGCCTCCATGTTCATCGACCGGGCGCGGATCTTCGTCAAGGCCGGGGACGGCGGCAACGGCGCGGTGGCGTTCCGCCGGGAGAAGTTCGTCCCCAAAGGCGGGCCGAGCGGCGGTGACGGGGGCCGCGGGGGGGACGTGGTGGTGGTGGCCGACCCCGGCGTCCACACCCTCCTCGACGTCCAGTACCGGCCGCACGTCCGGGCGCAGCGCGGCGGGCACGGGGAGGGAGGGGAGCGCCACGGCCGCGACGGCGCCGACGCGGTGGTGCGCGTCCCGCTGGGGACGGTGGTGCGCGACGCGGCGACGGGGCAGGTGCTGGCCGACCTGACCACGCCCGGGCAGCGCGTCGTCGTGGCCCGCGGGGGACGGGGCGGGCGGGGCAATGCCCGCTTCGCCACCCCCACCGAGCGGGCACCGCGCCACGCCGAGCGCGGGGCCCCCGGTGAGGAGCGCTGGATCGACCTAGAGCTGCGCCTCATCGCCGACGTCGGCCTGGTCGGGGTGCCCAACGCCGGCAAGTCCACCCTGCTGGCCCGGGTCTCCGCCGCCCGCCCCAAGGTGGCGGACTATCCCTTCACCACCACGACGCCGCACCTGGGGGTGGTGCGGGTGCCCGACGGGCGCTCCTTTGTGATGGCGGACATCCCGGGGCTCATCGAGGGCGCGCACCTGGGCAGCGGGCTCGGGATCGACTTCCTGCGCCACATCGCCCGCACCCGGGTGCTCGTCCACCTCCTCGACCTGGCCGCCCCGCGCGACCCGCTGGCGGACTTCCGGATGGTGAACGAGGAGCTGCGCCTCTACGACCCGGCCCTGCTGCGCCGGCCGATGCTGGTGGCGCTGAACAAGATCGACATCCCTGAGGCCCGCGCCCGCGCAGCCCCCCTGGCGGACGTGCTGCGGGCCGAGGGGTACGCGGTGTACGCGATCGCCGGGGCCACCGGCGAAGGGGTGGACGCCCTGCTGCAGGCCGCCGCCGACGCCCTCGACCGGGCGCAGGCGGCCAGCCCCTCGGGGGCGGGGGTGGGGGCGGAGCGGGCCGCAGAAGCCCCCGCACCGCCCGCGGACGCCGCGCAGAGGACCCCTTCGCCCGCGGGGCGAACAGCGGAGGAGGCGTGATGGGGCAGCGACGTGTCGGCATCATGGGCGGGACGTTCGACCCGATCCACAACGGGCACCTCGTCACCGCCGAGGAAGCGCGGGTCCAGTTCGGGCTCGCCGAGGTCATCTTCGTCCCCAACCGTCACCCGCCGCACAAGGAGCCGCGCGAGGTCACCGCGCCCGAGCACCGCTACCTGATGACCTTCCTGGCCACGGTGACCAACCCAGCCTTCACCGTCTCCCGGGTGGAGATCGACCGCGAGGGGCCCTCCTACACCATCGACACCATCGAGGAGTTCCGCCGGCGCCTCCCCGGTGACCGCCTCTACTACATCACGGGAGCCGACGCCATCCTGCAGGTCCTCCGCGGGGAGTGGGAGGACGCGGAGCGGCTGCTGGGGCTGTGCGACTTCATCGCCGCCACCCGTCCCGGGGTGACGCTGGAGGGGGAACTGCCGCGAGCGCGCCTGGCGCGGGAGCGCAGCCTCGACAACATCCACGTCATGGAGATCCCCGCCCTGGCGATCTCCTCCACCGACATCCGCCGGCGGGTGGCCGAGGGGCGGCCGATCAAGTACCTGGTCCCGGAGCCGGTGGAGAACTACATCGTCAAGCACGGGCTCTACCGGCGGGAGCCGGCGACCACGCGGCCGGGACGGCTCTCCGGCGGATGACGGCGGCGAGCCGCGCCCGGGCCGCTACCGCGGCGGAGGCGGCGGAGGCGAAGGGGGCAGCGGACCTGGTGGTGCTCGACCTGCGCGGACAGACGCTCGTGACCGACTACTTCGTCATCGGCACGGCCACGAGCCGCGTGCACCTGCGGGCCCTGCGCGAGGGCATCGAGGAGGCCATGGCCGCCGCCCGCGTCCCCCTGCTGGGACGGGAAGGGGACGAGGCCTCCCAGTGGGTCCTCCTCGACTACGGCGACGTGATCGTCCACCTCTTCACCGACCAGACCCGCAACTACTACAAACTCGAGCGCATGTGGTCGCGGGCGACGGTGGTCGACGTGCGCGGCGAGGGCTCGCGACCGGCCTGACCCTGCGGCGATGGGCGAGCGGGCGGAACCGCAGCGCGTGGAGGCCCGGCAGTGCTTCATCTGCGGGCCGGACAACCCCATCGGCCTGCGCCTGCGCTTCCACGAGGACGGGGCGGGCATCGCCGCGGACTTCGTCCCCTCCGAGGCCTTTGTCGGCTACAACGGGCTCGTCCACGGCGGGGTGGTGGCCGCCGTGATGGACGACGCCATGGCCAACGTCTGGGCCCACCGGGGGCAGCCCGCCGTGACGGTGCACCTGTCGGTGAAGTTCCGCCGGCCGGTGCGGCCCGGCCAGCGCCTGCGCGTCTTCGCCGTGGCGCTGAGCGCCCGGCGCGGGGCCAGCCAGCGGGTGCGGGCGGTGGTGTCGCACGGTGACCAGGTGGTGGCCGAGGGCGAGGGGATCGTGCTGGTGGGTGAGCGGGCCCGCCTGGGGGCGAACGCGCCGTGACGCCCCGCGCGGGGGGCGCCATCCCCAACGTCGAGCGCATGGTGGCCGTGAACCGCCGCGCCCACCACGACTACCATATTGAGGAGACCCTGGAGGGGGGCCTCGTCCTCACCGGCACCGAGGTGAAGGCGCTGCGCGCCGGCCGGGCCAGCCTGCAGGAGGCCTTCGCGAAGGTGGAGGGCGGCGAGGTGTGGATCCACCGCATGCACATCCCGCCCTACGAAGCCGGGAACATCTTCAACCACGACCCGCTGCGCCCGCGCAAGGTGCTGCTGCACCGGCGGGAGATCGAGCGCCTGCGCGCACGGGTGGAGCAGCGCGGCTACACGCTGATCCCGTTGCGGTTGTACTTCACCCGCGGTCTGGCCAAGGTGGAGCTGGGCGTGGCACGGGGGAAGCGCGCCTACGACAAGCGCGAGGCCATCGCCGCCCGCGAGGCCGCCCGGCAGATCGCCAGGGCCCTCAAAGCGCGCCGCCGGCGCTAACGCCGCTCTGCCTGGCACCCGTGTGGACTTTCCTCCTCATCCGCTCCGCACGCGCGGCTGCTGTTCTGCTCGGCCTGTCGATTGTCGTCTTCATGAGTGTGCGGCTCATCCCGGGAGACCCGGCCCTCGTCTTTGCGGGAGACTACGCCAGTCCGGCCGTAGTCGCGCAGGTGCGGGAGCGCTTCGGGCTCGACCGTCCCTGGGTGGTGCAGTACGTCGTGTTCGTGCGCCGTGCCCTGGCGGGCGACCTGGGCGCCTCTGTCCGGACCGGCCAGCCGGTCATAGCCGAGATCGCTCCCCGCTACGCCCGGACGATCGTGCTCGCAGCCGCCGCCACCCTCATCAGCTTACTGGTGGGCCTGCCGCTAGGGGTCCTGGCGGCTGTGCGCCGGGGTGGATGGGTCGACCGGGCGTCGATTGCCCTGGCTCTGCTGGGCGTCTCGGCGCCCACATTCGTCGTGGCTGTCCTCCTGCAGTACGTGCTGGCGGTGCGGCTGGGCTGGCTCCCTGTGACGGGCGGAGGGAGCCTGCGACACCTCGTCCTGCCGGCCGTCAGCCTGGGGGTCTTCCCGATCGCGGCGATCGCCCGCCTCGTCCGTGCCGGGCTCCTTGAGGTGCTGGGTGAGGACTACATCCGTACCGCGCGCGCTAAGGGGCTCCCTGAGGCGGTGGTGTTGGTCCGCCATGCCCTGCGACCCGCCCTCATCCCTACTGCCACGGTCGTCGCGGTGCAATTCGGGACGATGCTTGGGGCAGCGGTCTTCGCGGAAGCGGTCTTTGCCTGGCCCGGACTGGGGCGCTACCTGGTGCAGGCGGTGAGTGCCCGGGACTACCCCGTGGTCCAGGCGGCGGTGCTCGCCCTGGGGGCGACCTACATCCTGGCGAACCTGGCGGTTGACCTCCTCTACCGATGGCTGGATCCCCGGATCGCATGACGAAATCATCGGGTCGCCTCAGGCGACCCGGCCTGTGGCGCGCGTTGGCCCGTGACCGGGGCGGACTCGTCGGCCTGCTGCTCTGTACCGCTATCGTTGTCGTAGCGGTCGTCGGGCCCTGGGTGGTGCGGAGTGACCCGCTCCGGGTGAACCTCGAACGCGCCTTCGCGTCTCCGGGTACCTTCGGCTTGTTCGGTGCCGACCACCTGGGCCGTGACCTGGCTGCCCGCTTGGTCTGGGGCGCACGGACATCGCTGCTAAGTGGAGCGGGCGCGCTGGCGATCGGGCTCGCCGTGGGCGTTCCCACAGGGCTGGTGGCCGGCTACCGGCGGGGGACAGTGGACGAGGTTGTCATGGCGCTTCTGGAGGTGCTCATGGCTTTTCCCGGCATCCTACTGGCCATCCTGGCCGTGGCAGTGCTGGGGGCGAGCCGCACGACGGTCGTCGTCGCCGTCGGCCTAGTGTCAGCCCCGCTCCTGGCGCGTGTCGTGCGCGGGACGACGCTGGCTCTGCGTGAGGCGGAGTACGTCCTGGCGGCGCGCGCCCTCGGCGTCGGAGAACGGCGAATCCTCTGGCGCCACATCCTGCCGGGTTGCCTCTCGCCGTTGATCGTCCTCTCCGTCTTGCGCCTGGGCACGGCGATCGTGACCGTTGCCGGTCTTGGCTTCCTGGGGCTGGGAGGCGATCCGGCGGTTCCCGAGTGGGGGGCGATGTTGAGCGAGGGGTTGGGTTATCTCCGCCGCGCCCCCCACCTCGCCTTGCTACCCGGCGTGGCCATCCTGCTCACCGTGCTCAGCGTCAACCTCTTCGGCGATGCCCTCAACGACGCGCTCAATCCCCGGCTCCGCCTGCGCGCAGGCCCACCGCCGTGGTAGCCTGAGTGGTGTGTTGTGCCGGACGGCTGGACGCTCGACAACAGGCGACAGGAGGGACGGATGACTCGACGGTCCTGGCTGCTCCTCGCGGTCTTGCTCCTGGCTCCGCTCACGCCCGCCCGGTCGGCTCCGTCTGCGGGGACGCTGACGTGGGCGCTGCACGTTCCCATCGACCGGCTGGACCCGCCAGCCTCCTTTTCGCTCGCCACCGGGATGGTCGTGGGGCGGAACCTCTTCGACCGCCTCGTCGAGCACGACGAGCGGTTGAACATCGTCCCCGGATTGGCCACCTCTTGGTCGACATCACGGGACGGCCGGACCTGGACCTTCCGCCTGCGCCGCGGTGTCCGGTTCCACGACGGCACACCGTTCACCGCCGATGCAGTCGTCTTCAACGTCCAGCGGGCGTTGGACCCGCAGCTGCGCCTGCCGGCCGGGGCCTTTGCATGGGCGGGGGTACGCGCGGCCCGCAAGGTGGACGACTTCACGGTCGAGCTCGTCACCGACGAACCGCTCGCCCCGCTCCTCAACAACATCGCCGACAGCGGGCTCGGGGCGATCGTCAGCCCCCGCGCCGTGCAGGCGGCCCGGGATCCCCGGGAATTCGTGCCGGTCGGCACCGGCCCGTTCAAGTTCGTCCGCTGGACCCCGGATGGGGAGATCGTCATGGAAGCCAACCGGGACTACTGGGGCGGGCCACCGCGCCTGGAGCGGGTTGTGGTGCGCATCTCTCCCGTCCCAGCCACCCGCGTGAGCCAGCTCGAGGCGGGAGAAGCCGACCTGATCACGCAGGTGCCGCTCGCGGAGGTGGGACGGCTGCGGGGAGTTCGTGGGATCGAAGTCGGCATTCGTCCATCGACCTCCTGGACCTACATCGCCCTCAACAACCTCAAGCCGCCCTTCACCGACGTGCGCGTCCGCCGGGCCTTCAACTACGCCGTGAACAAGCGGTTGATCGTGGACCGGATCCTCTTCGGGGTGGGAGAGGTGGCGGACTCGCCCATCGGGTCGGCCTACCGGGACCACCACAGCGCCCGGGTCTACGAGTACGAGCCGGCCACGGCTCGCCGCCTCTTCGAGGAGGCGGGGTGGCGGCCGGGGCCCGACGGGTTCCGCCAGAAGGACGGGGCGCGCCTGGCGGCGACCCTGTGGGTGCCCGTCGGTCGGTTTGCCGAGGGGACGGCGATAGCGCAGGCCGTGGCGTCGTTCCTGCGCGGGGTGGGCGCCGACGTGCGGGTGGAAGAGATCGAGTTCGCCACCTATCTTGCCGAGGCGCGGCGGGGACCGGGGGAGAGCCGCATCGAGATGGTCATGGCCGGGTGGGGGACCGCCGACCCCGACACCGGGATGCGGCTGGTGCTGCACTCCAGCCAGTGGCCGCCGGCGGGGAACAACCTGGCGTTCTACCGGAACCTCGAGCTGGACGCGCTCCTCGAGCGGGCCCGGACGACGCTGGATCCCCAGGCCCGCCGGGCGCTGTACCAGCGCGCCCAGACTCTGGTGATGAACGACGCGCCCTGGCTCTTCCTCCACGAACGCCGTGAGGCCGTGGCCTGGCGCTCGGCCGTCCGGGGGGTGCGCTTCATCCCCAGTTCCGCCGGGCTGATTGACATCCGCCAGGTTTCGGTCGCGCGGTGATGGGCGCGCTGGACGCCGATCCCCTCGTTGCGGCGGTCGACCCGGCGCGGGTGATCCAGCTCACTCGGGACATGGTGCGCATCCCGAGCTTCTGCCGGGAGGAGCGGGCAGTGGCGGATTGGGCGGCCGACACCATGGCCGCGATGGGGTTCGACGAGGTCCGCCAGCGCGAGGTGGAACCGGGACGGCCCAATGTCTACGGGGTGATCCACGGGACTGAGCCCGACGTCCCCAGCCTCCTCTTCAACGGGCACCTGGACCACAACATGGTCGCGGATGGGTGGACGCGGGACCCGTTCGGGGCGGACCTCGACGACGGCTGGATCTATGGGATCGGTGTGGCCAACATGAAGGCGGGCAACATGGCCATGCTGGCCGCTGTGGAGGCGGTCCGCCGCGCCCGCGTCCGTCCCCGGGGGACCCTGCGGGTGGCCTTGGTGGTGGGCGAGCTCCAGGGCGGGCTGGGGACGCGGGCGGCCATCGCCGACGGCATCCGGGCCGACCGCTTCGTGATCGCCGAGCCCACCGAGCTGGGGCTGCTGACGATGCATGCCGGGGTAGTGCAGGTGCGCATCGTCGTCCACGGGGAGATGCGACACTTCACCACCCTGCGCGGCCGCAAGGTCCACGCCATCGAGAAAGCGGTGGCGGTCCTGCAGGCGCTCGGCCCCAGCTACGAGCCCATCCCGCCCGGCGGGTGGCTCACCTTCACGCTGAAACCCGAGTACGCGGGACTCCCCCAGCTCAACGTGGGCGTCATCCGTGGGGGGATCACGCCGCAGGTGCTCACCTGGCGTCCCTCCCTCGTCCCCGACTACTGTGAGCTGATCGTTGACATCCGTATCGTGCCCGGGCAGACCCCGGAGACGGTGCAGGCCGACCTGGAACGCCTGCTCGAGCGCCTGCAGGCTGCGGACCCAGACCTGCGGGCGGAGGTCGCTCCTGTCCCCGACCACGGGTACTTCCCGCCTTTCGAAGTCCCTGTGGACAGTCCCATCGTCCAGGATCTGGCCCACGCTCACGAGGAGGTGTTCGGCACTCCGCCCCGCATCGGGGCACTCGTTCCGCAGAAGTACGCGGGGGCCGACTCTGCGCACCTGCGTGAGGCGGGGATGGTGGGCCTGCTCTACGGGCCCGGCGGGAAGTACCTGAGTGTCCCCGACGAGCGGGTGGAGGCGGACCACGTCGTGAAGGCCAGCCAGGTCTTCGCCCGGCTCATCAGCCGGACGTGGGGGCTGGCCTGACCCGCCTGACCCGTTCCCCGGTTGGGCGTCAGACCGTGTGGCGCCGGGGGATGATGGAGATCTCCCCGTTGCGCTCCAGGATGGCGAACTTGATCTCCTCCAGCCGCTCCAGCCCGTGACGGGAGCGCGCCGCCTGGAGCACGTCCTGCACGTCCACGCGCTCGCGCTCCATGCGGTCCTGGAGGGGCCGGCCGTGCTCGACGATGACGAGCGGAATCCCCTCCAGCAGCTTGTCCACCCGCGGCGAGTGCTGCTTCCACAGCGACAGGCCGATGTCCGCGCTCAGCAGGGTGAGGATCACCAGGTAGGCGTGGGTGGCGGAGGCGTCCTGCCCCAGCAACGCCTGCAAGGGTCGGAGTCAGGTGAGGCGTTACGTCCCGCACGTCGAAGGCGGAGAGGTACAGTCACTTTTCCCAGGAGGCGCGGGCCGCTGGTGTCGATCGACCCGTCGGACCGGCCCGCCGGGGGGAGGGAGTCGATCCTGCGCGACCTGCTGTCGTAAATCCTTGACATAGCTCTGTATCCTTGCCTACCCTGTCGCCGTGGGGCGTCGGGTGCCCGCAGAGGTGGAAAGCCGCGTGCGGGCGGCGCGGGAGGCGCGCGGGCTCTCCCAGGCGGAGCTGGCGCGTCGTGCGGGCCTTTCCCGGCAGGCCCTGTCGGCCATCGAAGCCGGCCGCTACCTCCCCAACACCGCGGTGGCCTTGCGGCTGGCGCAGGGCCTGGGCTGCGCCGTGGAGGACCTGTTCGCTTTCCCCACCTCCCCCACGGTCAGGGCCCGGCTGGCCGAGGACAGCCCCGCTGTCCGGGTCAGGCTGGGCCGGGTGCGGGAGAGGCTGGTGGCCTGGCCTCTGTGGGGTCCGGTGGCGCCGCTGCCGGCCGACGGCACCGTGGCGCATCGTCGGGGACGGGCGGCCACCGTGGCCCTGCTCCCCGGGCGGGTGACCCCGGAGCACACCCTGTTCCTGGCCGGCTGCGACCCGGCCCTGCGGATCGCAGGGACCCTGGCGGAGGCCGCCGGCCGGGTCCGGGTTCACTGGATCCCCACGGGCAGCGCCCGGGCCCTGGAGGCGCTCAGGGACGGGCTCGTGCACGTGGCGGGGACCCACCTGCATCCGCCCGAGGACCCGGAAGGCACCCGGACCATCCGCGCGGCCCTGGGTCGGACGCCGGCCGTGGTGGTGTCCGTGGCCCGGTGGGTGGAGGGCATGATGCTCAGGCCGGGCGTGCGGGTGCGCCGGCCCGAGGACCTGCTCGCTAGGGGGGTGCGCGTGGTGAACCGGGAGCGGGGTTCGGGCAGCCGGCTGGTGTTCGACCGCTGGCTTGCCGGCGCGGGCGTACCCGTCGACCGCGTGGACGGCTACCGCCGCGAGGTGTCGAGCCACCTGGTGGTGGCGGAGGCGGTGGGCGGAGGGCTCGCGGATGCCGGCCCCGGGGTGCTGCCGGTGGCGCGGCTATACGGTCTGGACTTTCTGCCGCTCGCGGAGCAGCGCTACGACCTGGTGGTCCCCCAGGACCTCGTGGACGCCGAGCCCGTCCGGGTCTTGATGGACGTGGTGGCGGGCCGTCGGTTCCGTCAGGAGCTGGCGGCCATCGGGGGCTACGACGCGGCGTGCGCCGGGGCCGTACGGAAGCTGGAGGGCTCCGCGGGGTGAGGCGGGGCCTGGGTTTCCTCCTGGGGTTGGTCCTGGCGCCGGGGCTGGTCCTGGCGGCGGTCAGCCGGCCTCCTGCGACCGCCCAGCCCGCACAGGGGCTGCTGGTGGCTGCTGCCGCAGACCTCCGGTACGCCTTCGAGGAGCTGGCCGGCGTCTGGCGCGGCCGCAGGGCGATCCCCGTGACGTTCTCCTTCGGGTCGTCGGGCCAGCTCGCCCAGCAGGTAGAGCACGGGGCGCCCTTCGACGTCTTCTTCTCCGCCAACGAGGCGTTCGTCCGACGGCTCGCCGAGCAGGGGCACATCCTGCGGGACACGGTCCAGCTGTACGCGATGGGACGCATCGTCCTGTGGGTGCGGCGCGCCAGCGACCTCGACGTGGACCGGGGGATGCACCTCCTCCTGGATCCCCGGGTGCGGTACGTCGCCATCGCCAACCCCGAGCACGCGCCCTACGGGGAGGCCGCCCGTCAGGCGCTCGTGCGGTCCGGCCTGTACGACCAGGTACGGCCGAAGCTGGTCTACGGGGAGAACATCGGCCTCACCCTGCAACTGGTGCAGTCCGGGAACGCGGACGTGGGGGTGGTGGCCCTGTCGCTGGCGCTGGCCCCCCCGGTCTCCCGCGAGGGCCGGTTCTGGTTGGTCCCGCAGGGGCTGCACGACCCCATCCGACAGGCCGCAGGCGTGGCGGCCCGGTCCGCTCGCCGGCCGCAGGCCCGTGCGTTCCTCGCCTTCGTGAACGGACCGGAGGGGCGGCCGGTGATGCGGCGGTACGGCTTCATGCTGCCGGGAGAGGGGCCGTAGCTGGACCCCGCACCTCTGTGGATCTCCCTCAAGGTGGCGTCCCTGGCCACGCTGGTGGCGGGCGTGGCCGGGGTGGGGCTGGCGTACGTGATCGCCACGGCGAGGTTTCCGGGTCGTGGGCTGGTGGAAGCACTGACGTCGCTGCCGCTCACGCTGCCACCCACGGTCCTGGGATACTACCTCCTGGTGTTGCTGGGCCGGCGCAGCCCCCTCGGGATGTGGGTGGAGGCTACGGTCGGGGTGCCGCTCGTGTTCACCTGGCAGGGCGCGGTGGTGGCCGCCGCGGTCCCCTCGCTGCCCCTGGTGGTGCGCACCGTGCGCGCGGCATTCACAGAGGTGTCCCCCGATGTTCTGGAGGCCGCGCGGATGGACGGAGCGGGCTGGCTGCACCAGTTCGTCTACGTCCTGCTGCCTCTGGCCCGCAGGGGAATCCTGGCGGGCGTGTCGTTGGGCTTCGCGCGGGCCCTGGGTGATTTTGGCACCACGCTGATGGTGGCCGGCAATATCCCGGGCCGCACCCAAACCCTGCCCATCGCCCTGTACGACGCGGTTCAGGCGGGCCGAGGGGATGCCGCAGGAGCTCTCGCGCTGCTCCTGGGCGCGGTGGCGGTGGCGGTACTGGTGACGGTGGGCCGGCTCGGTGAGCGGATGGTCTGAACTTGCAGGCTCCGCCCTCGCACACCCCACCTCCCGGGCCCACGCGACGGTCACACCGGCGCGGGCTGGCCTTCGGGGTCGGACTCTCCGTAGGTGTTCTGGGAGGACTTCTCGGACTGGGGGGTGCGGAGTTCCGTCTGCCAGCCCTGGTTGTCCTGTTCGGCTACGGGCTGCGGCAGGCCATCCCGCTCAATCTGGCCACGAGCCTCATCACGCTCGCCGTCTCCCTGGCGGCGCGCAGCCGAACCCTCTCGCTGGTTCCGGTGATCCCCTACGCGGCCGCTGTCGGGGCGCTCTTGGTCGGGTCCCTCGCAGGCGCCCTGACCGGCCCGCGGATCGCGCAACGCCTCAGCAACGAGCGGTTGCGGAGGCTGGTGGTGGCGTTGCTGGTGCTCATGGGAGGGCTGCTGGTGGCGGAGTCGTTCGTCCCGGGGGTGCTGCCCGCGCTTTTGCCGCAGGAAGCGGTCGTGTGGGTGTGCGCCGGAGTGGGGCTGGGGCTCGGCATCGGGTTGGTGAGCAGCCTCCTGGGGGTGGCCGGTGGAGAGCTCCTCATCCCCACCCTGGTGTTCGGGTACGGAGTTGACGTGAAGAGTGCAGGAACCGCCAGCGTCCTGATCGCCCTGCCTTCGGTAGCGGCGGGCGTTGCCCGGTGGGCTCGGGTGGGGGGACTGTCGGATCGGGCGGCCGTCCGGGGCACCGTGGTCCCCATGGGCCTCGGGTCCGTGCTGGGCGCCTTCGCCGGCAGCGCGCTCGCCCGCGTGGTCCCCGCGGAGCTGGTCAAACTCCTGTTGGGCCTGTTACTCGTGACCTCGGCCCTGCGCGCGTTCCGCCGCGCACACGGCGAGTCGGTGCGTGTCCAGGGCAAGGCGCCGGCGGGCTAGCTGCTAGCGCCGGGGCTCGACGATGCGGTCGGCGATCTCCTCGATCCGCTCCTCCCGGCGCACCACGGCCTGGAAGACCTGCATCACCCGCCGGGCCACCTCGGGCGGGACGTTGCGCGGCGGCAGGAGGCTCATCCCCGCCCCCGGGCGCATCTCGTAGTACCCGCCGGTCTTCCCGCGGAGGATCTGTCGGGTGATGTCCACGTAGGGCTTGGCGAAGTTGAACAGCAGCGAGGTCGTGAAGTGCTGGGGCGCGAAGCTGCGCTTGTCGGTGTAGAAGGTCGTCAGCAGCACGGGACGGCGGGCGGCCCGGGCCGCCTCGATGATGCCCACCGTGCCCAGGTTCACGCTGACGATGATGAAGTCCGCCCCCGCGGCGATCTGCGACTCCGCGGCCTGGCGGGCCTTGACCGGATCGTTCTGGTCGCCGACGAAGACGTAGAGCACCTCGGCCCGCGGGTTGTACTTCTGGAAGGCCTGGAAGATGGCGTTGAGCGAGCCGATGAAGTCGGGTAGCCGGATCCCGGCGATGTAGCCGACCTTGTTGGTGGCGGTGGCCTGGGCGGCCAGCACGCCGAGCACGTAGAAGCCCTCGTAGAACTTGCGGCCGATGTTCCAGACGTTGGGCGGCAGCCCGGGGACCTGGCCCGCCGATTCGGCGATGAAGACGGCGTCCGGGAACTGGGTGGCCAGCTTCTGGACGATGGTCAGGTACTGCCCGCCGTGGAAGGCCACGATCCGGTAGCCGGCCGCCAGGTACTCGCGGGCCACCCGCTCGGCGTCGGCCACGGCCACCTGCTCGGAGTGGGCGGTCTGCACGCCCGTCGTGGTCTCCACCTCTTTGAGGGCCTGGTAGCCGACGGCGTTGAAGTCCGCGTCGTGGATCGTCCCCGGCAGGATCATGGCCAGGCGCGGACGGGTGGGCGCACCGGCCACCGGCACGCCCGCCGGCAGGGCCACCGGCAGCGTCGCGATGAGCACGAGCAGCACCCAGGCTCGGTGTCGCATCCTCAGCCTCCCTTCGTGTCCCACGGTCAGGGCATCGGCGACGCGTCGCACGGCCGCACGGTAAGCGCCACGCCCCGACGGGCCAGCTCGTCGAGGACGGCGTCGAGGCTCTGGTCCCCCTCGCTCCGCACGGCGATCACCGCGTGACGGTTCCGCACCATCTCCTCGACGGTGTCGCAGATCGCCTGGACCCAGGTGGCCACGGACGGCCGGCCGTCCAGGAGGTCGAGCTGCGGGACGATGGTCAGCCCGTAGCCCGCCGCCACCCACCCGTCCACGGCCTTCCGACACCGCTGCAGCGTCGTGCTGCCGAGGAGGAGCGTCCGGCGCGACCGCCGGTCGAACGCCTCCGCGTCACGCATCGAGGGACCGCTTGACCTCCTCGATGGCGGCGGCGAGCGAGGTCGGGTACGGGCCGGTGGCGGGCACGCGGTAGGGCGGGTAGATCGCCGCCGGAGCCACGTCGGACATCTTCACCGGGATTCCCCGGGCCGCCAGCGCCTGCTCCAGCTCCTCGACGAAGACCCCCTTGCCGGGGACCGCCGGCGGGTCCAGCGACACCTCGAACGGCTTGCCGCCCCAGGCCGGATCCGACTGCGTCATGCGCAGCCCGCAGGTGGGGCTGAGCCCCATGCCCACGAAGTAGAGCCGCGCGCCCTGCCGGTGGTAGGCCTCGGCCAGGTCGCAGACCGCCTCGGCCAGGCGGCGGCAGTGCCGTCGGTAGCCCACGCTGTCGTAGAGCTCCCTGGTGAACCACCAGCGCCGGAGCCCCACGTACGTCGTCTCGGGGCAGGGGATCTGGACGACCTCGAACCCGCGGTCCATCAGGAAGTGGTAGAGGTCCTCGATGGGCCCGCGGTGGACGGCGATGCCGGGCGCCCGGACGTTCATGTTGAGGACGCTGTGCATCAGGAAGGCGACCTT
>JAVHLY010000016.1:21342-67491 GCA_031081585.1 Armatimonadota bacterium | reverse complement strand
CGCTCATGACGGGGCGGCACCCGGGCGGTAGGCGGTCACCCGCTCGAGGTAGAGGGCCAGCTCGCGCTCCGCGTCCACCTCCAGGCAGACACGCACGTTGGGCGGCTGTCCCCACTGCCCGCGGAAGTCCGCGATGGTCTGGCCGCGCGCCCGCTCGCTGTCGGTGACCACGTCGACGTAGAGCTCCTGCGTGGTGAACCACTCGGGGCGGAGCAGGTAGGTGACGGCGGTGGGGTCGTGCACGAAGAACCCGTCGATGCCGGCGAACTGGCGGGCGGCGCGCAGGTAGAAGGGGGTGATCGCCCCGATCAGCTCGGTCACCGGCGTGCGGGCGGCGGCCAGCCGCGCCAGGTGCGCCGGCGTCATGATCACGCGGTGGGTAACGTCCAGCCCCACCATGGTGACCGGCCAGCCGGCGTGGAGGACGATGCGGGCGCTCTCGGCGTCGTTGTGGAAGTTCGCCTCGGCCACGGGGGTGGCGTTCCCCCGTTCGCGCACCCCGCCGCCCATGAGGACCACCTCGCGCACCCACTGCGCCAGGCGCGGCTCCACGCTCACGGCCAGGGCCAGGGTGGTCAGCGGGCCCAGCGCCAGCACCGTCAGCTCGCCCGGGGCCTCCCGGGCGCGGGCGATGAGGAACTCCACGGCGTTCCCCTCGGGGACGGGCCGGCCGGCCCCGAGGCCGGTCTCCCCCAGTCCGTCCGCCCCGTGCACCTGCCGGCCGCGGCCGGTGTAGGGCCGCAGGAGGGGGCGCCGGGCGCCCACCGCCACCGGCAGGTCGGGCCGGCCCGCCACCTCCAGCACGGCCAGGGCGTTGCGGGCGCACTGCTCCGCGTCGGTGTTGCCGTAGACCACCGTGAGGCCCTCCACCACGACCTCGGGCGAGGCCAGGGCCAGGAGGATGGCCATGGTGTCGTCCACGCCGGGGTCGGTGTCGATGAGCACCCGCCGGGGGGCCATGGCCTACCCCTTGACCCCGGAGAGGACGACGCCGCGGACGTAGTAGCGCTGCATCAGGAGGAAGAGGAGGATGATGGGGACCGAGGCCAGCACCGAGCCGGCGAAGATGCGCCCCCAGTAGATCTGCGTCTGCGTCGTCTGCTGGGCGATGGCCACCTGGATCGTCTGCAGCTCCTTGCGCCCCACGGCGATGAGCGGCCAGTAGAAGAGGTTCCAGATGAACTGGAACTCCAGCAGCGCCGTGGTCACCAGCCCGGGGACGGCGTTGGGGACGATGACGTGGCGCAGCACCCCGAAGAAGGAGGCCCCGTCGATGATGGCGGCCTCGTCCAGCTCCCGCGGGATCTCCTTGAAGAACTGAACCAGGGCGAAGATGACGAAGGGACTGGCGTACCAGGGGAGGACGAGGGCCCACACCGTGTCCTGCACCCCCAGCGCCCGCACGACGATGTAGAGCGGCACCATCACTGCCTCGAAGGGGATGAGCATGGTGGCGATGACGACGAGCAGCAGCGCCTCCTTGCGCGGGAAGTCCAGGCGGGCGAAGAAGTAGGCGCCCATGGTGTTCACCACCAGCGAGCTGAGTACGACGGCCGCCGAGACGAAGGCCGTCACCGCCAGGGCCCGGCCGAAGTTCAGCCCGAAGGCCCGCCCCTCCGGGGAGAGACCGAGCACGTCGAGGAAGTTCTTCAGCGTCCACTCCACGGGGACGAAGGTGCGCCAGGTCAGCGGGTAGGTGTACTCGAAGATCTCCACTTCCCGCCGCAGGCTCCCCAGGATCATCCAGGCGAAGGGCGTGACGTAGAGGACCAGGATGACGACCCCGGTGAGGTACCACCACCAGTCCCGCCCGGCCGCGCGCGCCCAGCGGGCCAGGAACGCCGCCGTCCCCGCCCCTCGCCGGGCCGGCAGGACCGCGCGGGCTTCGGCCACAGGCCCGGAGGACATCAGTACTCCACCTCGCTGCGCAGCAGCCGCATCTGCACGCCGCTCACCACCAGCAGGATGGCCAGCGTCACCATGGAGATGGCCGCGGCGTACCCCATGTCCTGGAAGAGGAAGCCGTTCTGGTAGATGTAGTAGACGATGACCTTCGTCGCGTCCAGCGGCCCGCCGCGGGTCATGGTGTAGACGGGGACGAAGACCTGGAAGGAGAAGATCGTCTGGGTGACGAGGACGAACATCAGCACCCGGCGCAGCAGGGGCAGGGTGATGGCCCGGAACTGCTGCCAGGGGCTGGCCCCGTCGATGCGTGCCGCCTCGTAGAACATGTCGGGGATGCCCTTCAGCCCCGCCATGAGGATGATCATGCTGAAGCCGAGCTCCTTCCAGACCATCATGACGACAATGGCCACGAGCGCCAGCTGCGGGTTGGAGAGGAAGGCGATCCGCGGCAGGCCCAGGCTGGTGAGGATGCTGTTCAGCAGCCCCAGCTGCACGTGGTACATCAGCGCCCAGATCACCGAGACGACGACGATGGAGGCCACCACGGGGGCGAAGACGGCCGAGCGGACCAGGGCGGCGAAGCGCGTCTCCCGCTGGAGCAGGACGGCGAAGAGCAGGCTGAGCGCCACCTGCGCCGGCACCTTGAGCAGGACGTAGAGCGCGGTCACCCGCAGCGAGGTCCAGAAGATCGGGTCCTCGAGCATGCGCCCGTAAGCGCCCAGACCGATGAACGTCCCGTACCCGCCCAGCAGGCTGTACTGCCAGAGGCTCGACCGCAGCGCCGCCAGGATCGGCAGGTAGCGGAAGACGAGGAAGTTCACCAGGGCGGGGGCGATGAACAGGAAGGCCAGTAGGTAGCCGCGGCGGCGGGCGGTCCACCACCGGCGCGGGACGGGGAGGGCGGGCGTGGCGACGCTCACCTGGCCCTCTGGGCGCGTGCGCTCCTCCGCGGTGCGCGGGGCCGCCCCGTGGGCGGCCCCGCGCGTGGGGCTAGCGGTTCCAGCCCCGGTACTTGGCCAGCAGGCCCTGGATGCGCTGGGCTCCGGCCTTCATCTGCTGGGCGACGTCGGCGCCGGCGATGATGTTGAGGGTCACTTCGGCGAAGACCTGCTGGTACTCGGTGTAGCCGGGGGTCTGGATGCGCGGCACCCCGATCCGCTGCATCGCCTCGAACCACATGTGCTGCCGCCCGCCCGGCCGGTATTCGGGCAGGCTGTTGAGCAGGTTGACGTTGGCGGGGAGCTGGCGCACGTGCTTGTACCAGATGCGCGCCCCCGCGTCGCTGCTGGCGAACTTCACGAATGCCACCGCCTCCTCCAGGTGGCGCGTGTTCGGCGAGATCCCGTAGTGCCAGCTCCCGGTGTGGCAGAGCTGGGTCTTAAAGTAGGGGATGCCGGTCACGCCCCAGGGGAACTTCCCTTCCCCGTAGAGGCGGTTGAGCTCCCCGATGCGGTTGTCGGGCGTCACCATGAAGGCGGCCTTGCGCGTCTCGAAGATCTGCGGGATCGGCTCGATGGGCGTCACCCGGTAGCGGCGGTGCAGGTCCTGGTAGAACTGCATCGCCTCGACGGCCTCGGGCGTGTCGAAGTAGCCGACGAAGGTAACCCCGTCCGGGCCCATGCCCTGGAAGGTCTTGGACCCCTTGGCCCCGTTCGACCGCCGGAAGATCCCGTGCTCGTAGTCGCCGACCCACGTCCCCTGCCCCCAGCGCAGCCCCCACACCGTGGGGACGCTGGAGCCGGCGGGGCGGCGGGTGGTCTTCTGCCACGCGGTGAGCGCCTGGCGCATCGTCCAGCTCCGCCCCAGCGTCGTGGGCGGCTTGATGCCGGCGGCGTCGGTCATCTGTCGGTTGTACATCATCAGTGAGCAGGACTGCATCATCGGCGGGCCGTAGAGCACGCCGCGGAAGCTGCCTTCCTCGACGGACTGCGGCAGCCACTGCTTGAGCTCCTCCGGGGTGAAGTAGCGGCCCAGCGGCACCAGGCTGCGGTAGAAGGCGTAGTGCTTCATGTCGGGGCCATCGGACTGCACCAGGTCCATCTGGGCGCCCGCGGCCACAGCGCTCTCGATCTTGGGGAAGAGGTCCTGGAACGGCACCGACTCGAAGGCCAGGTCCACGTGGGCCCACTTCCCGCCCTCGATCTTGCGGAACTCCTGGAGGATCTCCTTCCAGGCGTTGATCTGGGCGTCGTCGGTGATGGTCAGGAACTTGAGCACGACGCGCGGCCGCGCCGCCTGCGCCACCGCCCCGCCGGCCGCGGCCGCCTCCTCAGCCTGTCGGGGGGACGCCCGGACCGGCAGCACCGTGCTCGCCACCAGCGCACCGGCGACCACGGCGACGAGCAGGGCCGTGAGGCCTCCCCACACTCGCACCCACATCGTCTCGACCTCCTTCCCTCCTCCGCCTAGACGACGAGACCCCTCTCACCTCCCCTCCCGAACCGCCCGCCACGGTACGGTCACGGACGGCCCGCAGCGCCCTAGCGGGCGCTGGGGACTCGGGCCCGCTCGGCCAGCGCCGTCAGCTCGCGGGCCACCGCGCGCAGGTCGAGCGCGTTGGCGCGCTCGACGCGCTCGATGAGGTCGGCCGGCAGGGCCCGGGCCCCCCGCAGCGCTCCGGCTAGGCTGCCGGCGATGATGGCCACCGTGTCGGTGTCGTCCCCGATGTTCACCGCCCCCATGATCGCCTCCAGCGGGTCCCCGCCCGCCGCCACGAAGACGCCCACGGCGGCGGGGACGGCCTCGGCAATGTGCAGCCCGCTGCCCACCACGGCGTGGATCGCCTGCACCGCCTCCAGCAGGTCGGAGTGGCGCAACGCCAGCGCCACCGCCAGCTCCATGCGCCGCTGCACCGACGGCCCTGCCACCACCCGCCCCTCGCGCCGCCCCGACGCCTCGCCCTGCTCCGCACCGGCAAAGGCCGCGCGCACCACGCTGTAGACGTCGGCGTCCGGGGTGAGCGCCTGGGCCACGCCGGCGGCCACAGCGGCCGCGCCCGCCATGGCCAGCTGGGTGGCGTGGGTAGGCAGGCACATCACCACCGCATCATGCACCGCGCCGTCGATGTCACCGGGGTGCGCCAGTCCGGCGGGGGCCACCCGCATGGCCGCGCCGTTGCTCGTGCCCACGCTGGTGAGGCGCCCGCGCCGTCCCGCTTCCAGCGGCGGGACCCCCTCGCGCATCGCCTCGATGGCCGCGCGCGTGGTGGGGCCGGCGAACCGCCGGAAGACCTCGGGATCCTCCGCCCAGCGCAGCAGGTGACGGGCCACGGCCTCGACGCTGAGGACGCCTCCGGTCTCGATCAGCGCCCGGGCCATGGCCAACATCTGCCCCGCGTCGTCCGTGATCTGGGCGGCCTCGCGCCCCCCCGCGAAGGGGCTGTCCGGTGGCGGACGGTGGAACTCGCGCACCGGGCCCCCGAAGAGGCGCACGATCTCTTCGAAGCTGCGCTGCTCCGTGGCCGCGCCCATGGCGTCGCCGATCACGCCGGCAGCCAGGCTGCCCAGGATGCGGTCGTAGAGGTCCACCCCCGGCATCGCCCGCAGTTACGCCTCGTCGGCCCGGGCCGAGGCCGCCATCGCCGCCGGGCTCAACACGCCGCGCTCCGTGACGAAGGCCTCCACCAGCCTGGCCGGCGTGGTCTCGAAGAAGCGGTTCCAGACGATGAGCCCTGGCGGCGGCGTCCACTCGCCCAACACCTCTGCCGCCGGGCGGTCGGGCACGGGCACGGGCCACCCCAGGGCGGCCCGCGGGTCCACCTTCGTCGTCTCTGCCGCCACGTAGACAGGGACACCGGCAGCCGCTGCGGCGAGCGCCAGCAGGTAGGTGCCGGTCTTGTTCAGGAAGGCCCCCGAGGGGAGGACGGCGTCCGCGCCGACCATGACCAGGTCCGCCCCCCGCACCCGCACGCCCATGGCGGCGTCTGGGATCAGCTCGCAGGGCAGCCCGAGCGCCGCCACCGCCTCGGCCAGGCGCCGGCCCTCGAAGAGGGGGCGGGACTCGGTTACCACCACCCGCACCGTCGCCCCGGCGCGCGCGACGTGGGTGAGGACCCGCAGGACGGTGTCGCTGAAGCTGTGCGTCACCAGCGTTCGTCCCGACCCCACGAGGCGCGCCCCCACTTCGGCCAGGCGGGCCATGTCGGCTTCAGACCGCCGGACGCTCCGCTCTGCCCAGGCCTGAAGGCGCGCCCGGACCTGGGATGCGGGGGCGCCCCGGCCAAGCTCCTCCTCCACGATGGCCTCGGCGTCGTGGACGACGCGGGCGACGGTGGCCATGACGGGGGCCAGGGCCAGCAGCTCCCGTCCCACGTCGAGCACGTGCGCACCCAGCGCGGCGGGGTCGTCGGGCCCTTCCGCCGCCGCCAGTGCCAGCGCGGTGAATGCCGCCCGGCCGATGGCGCTCCCGCCCCGGATCCGCAGCAGGCGCAGGTCGTCCAGGATCTCGGCGGCCCGGCGGGCTACGCCTACGCCCTGCTCGGCGCCGCCACCCGCCTCCGCACGCGTCACCGTCTAGCCTCCGCCGACCGGCGGCGCCGCCAGCCGGACCCCGTACCGGTAGATGTCGGAGCGGATCACCGAGATCCCGTGCTCGATGGGCTCGCCGTTCCTGAGCAGGGCCAGGCGCCGCAGGATGAGGACGGGAGCGCGGGCGCGGATGCCCAGCAAGGCCGCCTCCCGCCGCGTGGCCCCCCGGGCCCACATCTCGTCCTCGGCCCGGGCGACCTCCAGGCCGTAGTCCTGGCGGAGGAGGTGGTAGAGCGATCCCACCGCTGCCAGCCGGGCGACCTCGAGCCCAGGGACCGCCGAGGCCGGTAGGTGCGAGACGCTGTAGTTGACCGGCCGACCCCCTGCGGTGCGCACCCTGGCCACCCGGGCGACGGGGGTCGCCGGCGGCAGGCGCAGCCCGGCGGCCACCTCGGGAGGCGCCGGCTCCACCGTGATCTCCACCTGCCCGATGCCGGGTTCCAGCCCCTGGGAGCGCAGCACGTCGGTAAAGGAGACCAGCACGTCCCCGGCCTGGCGGATGGTGGGCTGGGCCACCATGATGCCGCGTCCCCGCACCGAGACGAGCGTCCCCTGGAGCAGGAGCGGGCGCAGCGCCTCCCGCAACGTGATCCGGCTCACCCCGTACGCCCGCATCAGGTCCCGCTCGGGGGGCAGCAACGTCCCCGGGGCCAGGGTCCCCGCGGCGATCTGCCGCTCGATGTCCGCGCGCACCTGGTGGTACTTGGGGACGAGGCTGAGGGGCTGGGCGGAGACGGGCCGGGGCGTCCAGCCCACAGCGGGGCGGTCGGGTTTGAGGCGGGTTGAGCCCGGCAATGACGGCATGTCAGGATGTCGGCATGATGGCTGTCGGGTAGGTTTCGCGCAAACCGGGCAGATCTCCTCCTATACGGCGAACCGGATCGTGAGGATGTCGCCGTCCTGCACCACGTATCCCCGCCCCTCCGCGCGGAGGAGCCCCCGCTCCCGCGCCGCCTCGAGGCTGCCCGCCGCCACGAGCCCCTCCCAGGGCACCACCTCGGCCCGGATGAACCCCCGTGCCATGTCCGTGTGGATCCGCCCCGCCGCCTCGAGCGCCGTGGCGCCCCGGCGCAGCGGCCAGGCCCGCACCTCCTGGGAGAGGACGGTGAAGAAGGTGATGAGCTCCAGCAGCTCGTAGGTCGCCCGCAGCAGGCGGCCGACGCCGGAGGCGTTCTCGTCGACGCCCAGGGCACGGCGGAACTCCGCCGCCTCCTCCGCGGGGAGCTCGGCCAGGTCGGCCTCCAGGCGGGCGTCCAGGGCAACGAGGCGCGCCCCCTGTGCCTCGGCGTGACGCTGCAGCCCCTCGAGGGCCGCGCTCGAGGCCGCCCCGTCCACGTTCGCCACGACGAGCACCGGCTTGGCGGTGAGGAGGCGCCAGGGGGCCAGACGGGCCAGCTCCTCCCCCTCCAGCGCGTGGCGCGCCGGGATCCCCCGGGCCAGCGCCTCCCTCAGGCGGTCGAGCACCTCCACCTCCGCCCGTGCGGCCACATCGCCGCTGCGCGCCCGCGGGCCGGCGCGCTCCCGCAGCCGCTCCACCTGGGCTAGGTCGGCCAGGAGCAGCTCCGCCTCGACGATCTCGGCGTCCCGCACCGGGTCGATCGCCCCCTCTACGTGCGCCACCTCGGGCGCGGCGAAGAGGCGCACGACGTGCAGGAGGACGTCCGCCTCGCGCACGTGGGCCAGGAACTGGTTGCCAAGCCCCTCGCCCCGCGAGGCGCCACGTACGAGCCCGGCGATGTCGACGACCTCGACGGTGGCGGGGACGACCCGCGCCGGACGGAGGACCCGGGCGAGCGCCTCCAGACGCGGATCCGGGACGGAGGCCACCCCGCGGTTGGGGTCGATGGTCGTGAAGGGGTAGGGAGCGGTGGCCGCGCGGGCCTGGGAGAGCGCGTTCAGCAGCGTGGACTTTCCCGCGTTGGGCAACCCGACCAGCCCCGCCCGGAGGGCCACCGGCTAGTCGGGGCGGTAGCCCGGACCGCGGCGGACGAACTGCCGGATGCGCCGCTCCAGCTTCACCCGCGGCACCAGCACGCTGCGCCCGCACCCCGTGCAGGTGATGCGCACGTCGGCCCCCAGCCGGACCACCTGCCAGGTGTCGCTGCCGCAGGGGTGCGGCCTGCGGGTGCGGACGACGTCCCCCTCGTAGAGCTTGAGGATGGCCACCGCCCGCTCACCGCCGCGGGATCAGCGCGTCCACCGGGGCGTGGTCGTCGGTGAGGAGCGGCACGTCCTCGGTGCGGACGGGGTGCGGGTAGAGGCTGGCCACCACGTCGGGGAAGCCCGGCACCCGCACCACCGTCCCCGCCAGGGCCGCCCCCCGCGCGCGCAGCGCCGCGGCGTCGAGCGGCGCCCCGTGGGTACCGACGATGATGATGTTCCGCACCGACGCCGCGCTGCCGTAGGCGTGCCACCCGACCGGGAAGACGTAGACCGTGGGGAAGACGGTGCGGAAGGTCCTGTAGATGGCGCGGAAGAGGCGGCTGTCGGGGCCGTCCAGGGCGCCGATGACGTTGCTGGCCGCCACCCCGCCCGGCCGCAGGCGCGCGGCGACGAGCTCGAAGAACTCCCGCGTGGCCAGGTGGAAGGGGATGGTGTCGATCAGGTAGGCGTCCAGGAGGATGAGGTCGTAGCGCGTCGGGGTGGTGAAGAGGAAGAGGCGGCCGTCCTGCGCGATGACGCGCAGCCGCGGGGTGCGCGGCAGGTCGAAGTACCGGTAGGCGGCGGCGACCACCTCCGGGTCGAGCTCGGCCACGTCCACCTGCACCTGCGGGTAGTCCTCGACGAACCGGCGCGGCACGGTGCCGCCGCCGAGCCCGATGAGCGCCACCCGCTCCGGCCGCGGGACGAGCAGGAGCGGCGCGTGCATGTAGTCGCTGTAGGCGAAGACGGTGCGGTGCGGGTCGTCCAGGTCGAGGCCGCTCTGCCAGTAGTTGTCGAGCTTCAGGTAGCGGACCCGCCCCTCGTCGGAGACGGTGATCTGGTGGTAGACGGTGTCGCGCTGGAAGACCACCCCGTCCGGCGCGTGCACCGGACCAGCCGCCACCCCGCCGGCCACCAGGGCCACCGCCAGCCCGCCGGTGGCGGCCGCCGCCACCGCGCGCCGGGCCGTGAGGAGCCCCGCCACCGCCAGCAGCATGAGGATAATCCCCAGCCCGTGGATGATCGCGCGCACGCCGAAGGCGTTGATGAGGACGAAGGCGGCCAGCAGCGTCCCCAGGATGCTGCCCAGCGTGGAGAGGGCGTAGAGGACGCCGGCGACGTTGCCGACGGTGAGGACGCTGCGGGCCCGCAGGCGCACGGCGAAGGGCGAGACCGTGCCCATGACCACGCTCGGCAGGAGGAAGAGGAGGGCGGCGGCCAGCAGCGAGCCGGCACGGGGGCCGAATCCGGCCAGGACCAGGGCCCCGAGCAGCGGGCGCGCCACGTAGGGGATGGGGAAGGTCAGCGCGCCGGCCAGGAAGACCAGCGCGCTGAAGAGCACCGGCGAGGGCCAGCGGTCGGCGACCCGGCCCCCGACGAAGTAGCCGAGGGTCAGCCCGGCCAGGAAGACCCCGATCAGGCTCCCCCAGACGTAGACGGAGTTGCCGAAGAACGGCGCCAGCACGCGGCTGGCGACGATCTCCAGGACCAGCAGGACCGCCCCGCTGGTGAAGACGGTGACCTCGAGCACCCGGCGTGCCTCCCGGTCGTTGGGCTGCGTCGCGGCCGACGCGTCGCGGCGTCGGCGCGCGCCGCGGGCGTCGAGATCATCCTACCAGAGGCCGCCCGGAGGCCGCCGGGGATCCCTCATCCCGACGCCGCCGGCACCGCTTCGCGGCGCGTGAAGACCAGCTCCCCGGCCTGGAGGTCCACCACGGCCACGTCGCCTTCCTTCAGCTCCCCGGCCAGGATGCGGCGGGCCAGCGGGTTCTCCACCGCCCGCTGGATGAGCCGCCGCAGCGGCCGCGCCCCGAACTCCGGGCTGTAGCCCTCCCGGGCCAGGTAGTCCTTCGCCGCCTCGGTCACCTCCAGGCCCACCTTCATCCCGGCGAGCCGCTGGCGCAGGTCGCGCAGCTGCAGGTCGACGATGGTGCGCAGCTGCGGCCGCGAGAGCGGCCGGAAGACGATGATCTCGTCGATGCGGTTGAGGAACTCCGGCCGGAAGGTGCGGCGCACCTCGTCGAGCACCTGGACGCGCGCCATCTGGTAGCCGGCCTCGTCCTCCGGGTCGAGGTGGAGCAGGTAGCGGCTGCCCAGGTTGCTCGTCATGATCAGCACGGTGTTCTTGAAGTCCACCGTGCGGCCGTGCCCGTCGGTCAGGCGGCCGTCGTCCAGCACCTGCAGGAGGAGGTTGAAGACGTCGGGGTGGGCCTTCTCGATCTCGTCGAGCAGGATCACCCGGTAGGGCCGCCGGCGCACCGCCTCGGTGAGCTGCCCGCCCTCCTCGTAGCCCACGTAGCCCGGCGGGGCGCCGATAAGGCGGCTGACCGTGTGGCGCTCCTGGTACTCGGACATGTCCAGGCGCACCATGGCCTCCTCGGCGTCGAAGAGGACCTGGGCCAGGGCGCGGGCCAGCTCCGTCTTCCCCACGCCGGTGGGCCCGAGGAAGAGGAAGGAGCCGATGGGGCGGCGCGGGTCCTTCAGCCCGGCGCGGGCGCGGCGGATGGCGTCCGCCACCGCCTGCACCGCCTCGTCCTGCCCCACCACCCGCTCGTGCAGCCGCTCCTCCAGGTGGAGGAGCTTGGCCATCTCCCCCTCCATGAGGCGCTGTACGGGGATGCCCGTCCAGCGGGCCACCACCTCGGCGATGTCCTCCGCCGTCACCTCCTCCTTGAGGAGCCGGCGGCCGCCCTGGACCCGGGCCAGCTCCGCCTCCTGCTCGCGCAGCTGGCGCTCCAGGTCGGGGATGACGCCGTAGCGCAGCCGGGCCGCCTGCTCCAGGTCGGCGCGCCGCTCCGCCTCCTCGATCTGGCGGCGGGTCTCCTCGATGCGCTGCTTGGTCTCGCGGATGGCCTGGATGGCCCGCTTCTCCCGCTCCCACTGCCGGCGGAGGGCCTCTGATCGCGCGCGCAGCTCGTCCAGCTCGCGCTCGATCCCGGCCAGTCGCTCGCGGCTGGCCGGGTCCTCCTCGCGCCGTAGCGCCTCCCGCTCGATCTCCAGCTGCATGATGCGCCGGTCGACCTCGTCGAGCTCCTGGGGCTTGCTGTCGATCTCCATGCGCAGCCGGGCTGCGGCCTCGTCGATGAGGTCGATGGCCTTGTCCGGCAGGAAGCGGTCGCTGATGTAGCGGTCGGAGAGCACGGCCGCGGCGATCACCGCCGAGTCGGTGATCCGGACCCCGTGGTGGACCTCGTACCGCTCCTTGAGGCCGCGCAGGATGGAAATGGTGTCCTCCACCGACGGCTCGCCCACGAAGACCGGCTGGAAGCGCCGCTCCAGGGCCGCGTCCTTCTCGATGTGCCGGCGGTACTCGTCCAGGGTGGTGGCGCCGATGGTGTGCAGCTCGCCGCGGGCCAGCATGGGCTTGAGCATGTTGGCGGCGTCGATGGCCCCCTCCGCCGCCCCCGCGCCCACCACGGTGTGCAGCTCGTCGATGAAGAGGATGATGTCCCCCCGGCTCTGCTGGATCTCCCGCAGCACCGCCTTCAGGCGGTCCTCGAACTCCCCCCGGTACTTCGTCCCGGCCACCAGCGCCCCCAGGTCGAGCTGGAAGATGCGCTTGTGCTTGAGCCCTTCGGGGACGTCCCCGCGCACGATGCGCTGGGCCAGCCCCTCGACGATGGCCGTCTTGCCCACGCCGGGGTCGCCGATGAGCACCGGGTTGTTCTTGGTGCGCCGGCTGAGGACGTGGATGACGCGGCGGATCTCCTCGTCGCGGCCGATCACCGGGTCGAGCTTGCCCTGGGCGGCCAGGGCGGTGAGGTCGCGGCCGTACCGCTCCAGCACCTGGTACTTCGACTCCGGGTGGGGGTCGGTGACGCGCTGGTGGCCGCGCACCTGCTGCAACCCCTGGAGGATCCGCTCCGGGGTGGCGCCGGCGTCGGCCAGGAGCCGCGCCGCGGGGTCCTCGGTGTCGCGCACGGCCGCCAGCAGCAGGTGCTCCGTGCTGATGTACTCGTCACCCAGCCGCTGGGCAGCGTCCTGGGCGTCGGTGAGGACGCGCTGCAGGCGCGGCGAAACGTACATCCCCTCGCCCACGCCCGCCCCCTGCACCTGCGGCCGGCGGTCGAGCTCGTGCACCAGGCGCGTGCGCACCACGCGCGGATCCACCTGAATGGCCTGCAGGATGCGGGGGACGACGCCGTCCGGCTGGTCCACCAGCGCCAGCAGGAGGTGCTCCACGTCCACCTGCGGGTGCTGGCGCTGCCGGGCCTCCTGCTGGGCCGTGATCAGCGCCTCCTGGGACCGCTCTGTGAACCGCTCGAACCGGCTGGCCATGACCGAAACCCTCCCTGCCCCTGGGCTCGTGCAGCTCCGCCGCCCCGCGCCTAGACCTTGCCGGCGGCCCGGGCGCGCCCGCCGCCCGCGCGGCGCCGCCGCATCTCCTCGAAGAACCGCCGCTCTTCCTCGGTGAGCCGCTCCGGCAGCACCACCCGCACGCGCACGAACTGGTCGCCCCGTCCGCCACCGGCCCGGGGCATCCCCAGCCCGCGCAGGCGGAAGGTCCGCCCGTTCTGCGTCTCGGGCGGGATCTGCATGCGCACCGGCCCCTCCAGTGTGGGGACCTCGACCTCCGCCCCCAGCAGCGCGTCGGGGAGCGAGACCGGCACCTCCACCAGCAGGTCGTCACCCTGCCGGGTGAAGACCGGGTGCGGGCGGATGCGGATGGTCAGGTAGAGGTCGCCGCCGTCGAGCGCGCCGCCGAGGCGCAGGCGCTGCCCGTCGCGCACCCCCGGGGGCACGGTGACGTCGAGGCGGCGGGTGGTCCCGTCCACCTGCAGCGTCACCGGCTTGCGCACGCCCCGGAAGGCCTCCTCCAGGGTGAGCTCCAACTCCGCGCTCGCCTGCGGCCGCGCCTCCGCCCCGCGCAGCACCTCCTCCACGGCGGAGGGCCGGCGCCCCGCGCGGCGGCGGCCCGGGCGCGCACCCAGCCCCCCGAAGAACTGCTGGAAGAACTCGCTGAAGCCCCCGCCCAGCAGGTCCTCCAGGTCGCCCAGGTCCCCGAAGGTGACCGTGTAGCCGCCGGGCGCCTGCTGGTAGGCGCCGCGGAACAACTGCTCCCAGGGGACTCCGCCGCGCTGGTAGGCGTCGTAGATCTGGTCGTAGCGGGCCCGCTTCTCCGGGTCGTGGAGGACCTGGTAGGCTTCGTTGATCTCCTTGAAGCGCTCCTCCGCCCCCCGGCTCTTGTTCACGTCGGGGTGGTACTGGGCGGCCAGGCGGCGGAACGCCTGGCTGATCGTCTTCTGGTCGGCGGTCCGCTCGACGCCCAGGATCTTGTAGTAGTCCTTGAACTCCATCTCCGCCCGCCCCGACGTGCTCCCCGCCGCCGTGCCGCCCCGTCCCGGCGCCGCGGCGCCCGATCAGGCGCCGTCGCCCGCGCGGGCCACCCGGACCCGCGCGGGGCGCAGCACGTCCTCCCCGATCAGGTACCCGCGCTCCACCTCCTCGACCACCGTGCCGGCAGGATGGGCCTCGTCGGGCGGCACGGCCTCGATGGCCTCGTGGAGGCGCGGGTCGAAGGGCCGGCCGACGGCCGCAAACGGCCGCACCCCGAACCGCTCCAGGAGCTCGAGGATCTGCCGGTGGGTGATCTCCAGCCCCTCCTGCAGGCCGGCCAGGGCCGCGGTGACGTCCCCCTCAGGCGACGCCGCCCGCACCGCCGCCTCTCGGGCGTAGGCGCGGGCCCGCTCCAGGTTGTCCACCGCTCCCAGGATCACGGCCAGCAGCTCGCGCCGCGCCCGCGCCACCGCCTCCTCCCGCGCCCGCGCCGCCTGCTTCTTGTAGTTCTCCAGGTCGGCGGCCGCGTGGAGGAACTGCTGCCAGTGGTGGTCCGCCTCCTCGCGGTAGCGCTCCACCTCGGCGCGCAGCTGCTCGATGGTCGCCTCAGGTGAGGCGACCGCGCCCTCCCGCGGCCCCTCCACCGGCGCCTCCGGTGCGGCCACCTCGTCGCGGGGCTCGCTGGGTGGTGCCAGCTCCTCGGGCGCCTTGCGCTCCTCCGTCATCGTCGCCCCCGCTCCTCATCCGTCCGTGCGACGGTACTCGGCGTCGATGACGTCCTCGCCCGGCTTCTCCCCTTCGGGGCGCCCCGCCGTCGCCCCGGCCGGCTGGGCCGCGGTCTTCCGGTACATCTCCTCCGCCAGCTTGTAGCTGGCCTGCTGGACGGCGTCGCTGGCGCGGCGGATGCGCTCCAGGTCGTCGGTGCCGAAGGCCTCGCGCAGTTCCCGCAGCGCCGCCTCCACCCGCTGCCGCTCCTCGGCGGAGACCTTGTCCCCCACCTCGCGGAGCATGCGCTCGGTCTGGTAGGCGATGCTGTCGGCGCGGTTGCGCAGCTCGGCCTGCTCGCGCTTGCGGCGGTCCTCCTCGGCGTAGCGCTCGGCCTCCCGCACCATCCGCTCCACCTCCTCCTTGGAGAGGGTGGAGGTGCCGGTGATCTTGATGGACTGCTCCCGGCCGGTGGCGCGGTCCTTGGCCGTCACGTTGAGGATGCCGTTGGCGTCGATGTCGAAGGTCACCTCGATCTGCGGCACGCCCCGCGGCGCCGGCGGGATGCCGTCCAGGATGAAGCGCCCCAGCGTCCGGTTGTCGCGCGCCATGGGGCGCTCGCCCTGGAGGACGTGCACCTCGACCTGGGTCTGGCCGTCCTGCGCCGTGGTGAAGACCTCGCTCTTGCGCGTGGGGATGGTGGTGTTGCGCGGGATGAGCACCGTCATGACGCCCCCCAGCGTCTCCACGCCCAGGCTGAGCGGGGTGACGTCCAGCAGGACCACGTCGCGCACCTCCCCGGCCAGCACCCCGGCCTGGATGGCCGCGCCCACGGCCACCACCTCGTCGGGGTTGACCCCCTTGTTGGGCTCCTTGCCGAGGAGGCGGCGCACCAGCTCCTGGATCATCGGCATGCGCGTGGCGCCGCCGACCAGGATGACCTCGTGGATGTCCTTCTCCGTCATCTTGGCGTCGCTGAGCGCCTGCTTCACCGGCCCGATGCACCGCTCCACCAGGTCGGCCGTCAGCTCCTCGAACTTGGACCGGGTCAGCACGTAGTCGAGGTGCTTGGGGCCGGTGGCGTCGGCGGTGATGAAGGGGAGGTTGATGGTGGTCTGCACCACGGTGGAGAGCTCGACCTTGGCCCGCTCGGCCGCCTCGCGCAGCCGCTGGAGGGCCTGGCGGTCCTTGCGCAGGTCGATGCCGTGCTCCCGCCGGAACTCGTCGGCGAGCCAGTTGACGATGCGCTCGTCCCAGTCGTCCCCGCCCAGGTGCGTGTCGCCGGAAGTGGCCTTGACCTCGAAGACCCCCTCGCCGATCTCCAGGATCGTCACGTCGAAGGTGCCGCCGCCCAGGTCGAAGACCAGCACCGTCTCGGCGCCCTTCTTGTCCAGCCCGTAGGCCAGCGCCGAGGCCGTGGGCTCGTTGATGATGCGCAGGACCTTGAGCCCGGCGATCTCCCCGGCGTTCTTCGTGGCCGTGCGCTGGGCGTCGTTGAAGTAGGCCGGCACGGTGATGACCGCCTCGGTGATCTTCTCCCCCAGGTAGGCCTCGGCGTCGGTCTTCAGCTTCTGGAGGATCATCGCCGAGATCTCCTCGGGGGTGAAGGTCTTGCCCGCGGCCGGGATGCGCACCACGGCCATGCCGTTGGGCCCTTCCTCCACCTTGTAGGGGACCATGCGCCGCTCCGTCTCCACCTCGGTGTAGCGGCGCCCCATGAAGCGCTTGATGGAGTAGACGGTGTTCTCCGGGTTCAGGATGGCCTGGCGCTTGGCCATCTGGCCCACCAGGCGCTCCCCCGTCTTCGTGAAGGCGACGACCGACGGCGTGATGCGCCCTCCCTCGGCGTTGGGGATCACCTGGGGCTCGCCACCGATCATCGTGGCGATGACGGAGTTGGTCGTGCCCAGATCGATGCCGACGACGCGTGCCACGGTTACTCGACCTCCACCTTGATCGACTTGGCCCGGGCCCGCTCCGCCTTGGGGAGGCGGACCTCCAGGATGCCGTTCCGGTAGGCCGCCCGGGCCTGGTCCGCCTGGACCGCCGTCGGCAGCGCCACCGTCCGCTGGTACGAACCGTAGCGCAGCTCGCGGCGGTAGTAGTTGCGGCCCTTCTGCTCCTCCTCGGCGCGCGCCTCGCCCCGCACCGTCAGCGCGTCCTCCGAGACCGTCACGTCGACGCTCTTCGGATCGATGCCGGGCATCTCGGCGCGGAAGACGACCTCGCTGTCGGTCTCGAACAGCTCGGCCGCCGGCTCCCAGACCGCCGGGACTCCGCGCCGCTCCGTCCGCCGGGAGGTGAAGAACTCGTCGAAGACCCGCTCCATCGACTCCCGGAGCGAGGCCAGCTCATCGAACGGGTCCCACCGCCGGATGCTCACCGCTCCTCCCTCCCTTCGCCCTTCGCGTCCGCGTCCTCAGCCACTCACCGCTCGCCGCTCCGGCGCACGCGCACGCTGCGCCGGCTGAAGATCCAGGTCACGTCCCCGCTGCGGCCCGCTTCCTCCCGGTCGTAGACCTCGAGGAGGAGCTTCACCCCGGCCAGGTTTACCCCGAGTTCCTGGGTCAGGTGGCGGATCAGCCGCACCCGCTCGATGTCCCGGTCGGAGTAGAGGCGGATGCGGTTCCGCCGCCGGGGGGCCAGCAGGCCCTTCTCCTCGTAGATCCGCAGCGTCCGGGGGTGGAGCCCCGCCAGGTCGGCGGCGATGCTGATGAGGTAGAGGGGCGTGTCCTCCCGCCGACTCCTCATGCCTCCCGCCCTCGCCTTCCTGAGCGTGGTGCCCAGCCCCATACCTCCATACCCCTTACCTACCCACTGTCAGCGCCATTGTCAAGGGATCTGACAATAATATTGTCAATTCCGGACCGGGGCGCGGCGCCCTGCACCACGCCTGCACCACCTGCCGCGCCCTGGCCACGACGACGGGCCCGGGGAATGGCCCCGTGCCGTCCGGCGTTTGAGGGCGTGATGCGGCCGGACGACGGCAGCGCCCCGCCCGGGCCGGTCGGTGTCGCCGCGGCCCTCGCCTGTCCGGCGCCGGCGCCCGCGGCCATTTCCCCGCGCCCGGGTTTCGGGTAGGCTCACGGTGTCACGTCGTCCAGGCCAACGCTGTCCAGGCGTGACGAGGAGGGCATCGAATCGGGAATGGAGGGGCGGGTGCGGCGCGTGGTGATCCTGGGGGGCGGCCCCGCCGGGCTGACGGCGGCCATCTACGCCGCCCGGGCGAACCTGGCGCCGCTGGTCATCGAGGGGAGCGAGGCGGGCGGCCAGCTCATGCTCACCACCCTGGTGGAGAACTACCCCGGCTTCCCCGACGGGATCATGGGCCCGGACCTCATGCAGGCCATGCGCCTGCAGGCCGAGCGCGTGGGGGCGGAGTTCCGCTCGGAGGACGCGGAGGCGGTGGACCTGTCGCGCCGGCCCTTCCGCATCCGCACGGCCAGCGGCGAGGAGGTGCTGGCCGCCGCCCTCATCATTGCCACCGGAGCCTCGCCGCGCATGCTGGGACTGCCCTCGGAGCAGCGCCTGCTGGGGCGGGGGGTCTCCACCTGCGCCACCTGCGACGGCTTCTTCTTCCGCAACCAGGACGTGGTCGTCGTAGGCGGCGGGGACACGGCGATGGAGGAGGCTCTCTACCTGGCCAACCTGGCGCGCTCCGTCACGGTGATCCACCGCCGCGACCGGCTGCGGGCCAGCGCGATCATGCAGGAGCGGGCCCGGCGCCACCCCAAGATCGGCTTCCGTTGGAACAGCGAGGTGGTGGAGGTCCTGGGCGACGAGAAGGTGACGGGTGTCCGGGTGCGGGACCGCCAGACGGGGGAGGAGAGCGTGCTCCGGACCGACGGCGTCTTCATCGCCATCGGCCACGTCCCGAACACCCGCCTCTTCCAGGGGCAGCTGGAGATGACCCCGCAGGGCTACCTCGTCGTCCGGGGGACGCGCACGAGCCGGGAGGGCGTCTTCGCCGCCGGCGACGTCCATGACCACACCTACCGCCAGGCGGTCACCGCCGCCGGCTTCGGGTGCATGGCGGCGATGGAGGCGGAGCGCTGGCTGCAGGGGGCGGAGGCGCTCACCCCCGAGGAGCACTGGGAGCCGCGCTCGGTGGCCGAAACCCCCTCCCCGCGACCCTCCTGACCCGGGCCCGGCGGGGCCTGTGCGGTCGGCCGCTCGGGGCCTGGCCGGTCAGCGCACGCTCGCCGCGAGCGCGGCGTCCACCCGCCGCTTGAGCTCCGCCTTCGGCATGTACCCGACGATTCGCTCGACCAGCTGCCCGCCCTTGAAGAGCCCGAGGGTGGGGATGCTCATGATGTTGAAGCGCATGGCCAGCCCCTGGTTGGTGTCCACGTCCACCTTGGCGACCTTCATGCGCCCCTCGTACTCCCTGGCGAACTCCTCGACGATGGGAGCGATCATCCGGCACGGGCCGCACCACTCCGCCCAGAAGTCCACCAGGACCGGCAGGTCGGCCTGGACCACCTCGCGCTCGAAGGTCTCCTCCGTGACGTGCGTCGGCTTCGCCATGCGTCCCTCGCTCCTCCTACGGTCACCGTCCTGCGGACGGGAGCACACCGCGCAGCTCCCCCGCTACCATAGCGTAACGCCCGCCCGCTGCCCAACATTCCCTGATGGGCCAAACGTGCCCTGCGGGGGGCCCTCAGCGCGCGGAGAGGAGCAGCGGCGTGAGGAGGAGGGCAGCACCCAGGAGGGCGATGGCCGCAGCCGGCCCCAGGCAGCCGCGACGGGGGGCACCGGCGGGCGCACGCATGGAGAGCCGCGTGGCCTTCTTGAACTCCCGCACGGCATCGCCGACGCGCCCCATCTCCTTGTAGAGGACGCCCAGGTTCTGGTGGGCCACCCAGTAGTCCGGGTCGACCTCGATGGCCCGCTCGTAGGCGCGCAGTGCCTCGTCGCGCCGCCCCAGCTCGCGGTAGACGTTGCCCAGGTTGCTGTAGGCGGCGGCGTACCGGGGGTTGAGCGCCACCGCCACCTGGAGGACCTGGAGGGCCTCCTCGTACCGGCCCTGCCGTGCCAGCGCCACGCCCAGCTTGCTGTAGGCCACGGCCGAGTCGGGGTGCTTCGCCACGGCCTCGCGGAAGGCGGCCTCGGCCTCCGGCCAGGCCTCCCGTCGGAGCGCGTCCTCCCCGGCCTCCAGGTGCGGCCGTGCGTCGGCCTCGCCCACGCAGCGGGGCTTCGGCGCCTGCGGTGTGGTCTCCTAGGGTGGGACGGCCCCGGGTGGGGACCCCCCCCACGTGTCGAGAGGCCCGGCTCAACCGCGTCGCAAGGGCCCTGCCTGGGGTGGGTCGAGCCGGGTCAAGGCCGGAGGGGACCTTCCCACCAGGCGGTGACCAGCAGGAGGACAAGGAAGAGCAACGCCTTGAGCCGCAGGGCCTGCTCGTCGTCCAGGAGCCGCTCCCACACCGCCCGCCGGCGCGGGGGCGCCGGCCGCGCCGACGGTGCCGCGCGGTAGGCGAGGCGTCTGGCGACCGCCGGCCCCGCGCTCATCCCCGCGCCTCGTGGTATCCACGCAGAAGCCCCACCACCTTGCCGATGATCTCGAACGTCCCCCGCAGCACCGGGTAGGCCGGGTGCTCGGCCCTGAGCACGAGCTGCTCCCCCTCGCGGGCCAGGCGCTTCACGGTAGCCTCCTCCCCGTAGAGCGCCACGACGATGTCCCCGGGCTGCGCAGTCTGCTGGCAGCGGACGATGACGAGGTCGCCCGGCAGGATCCCCGCCCCGACCATGCTGTCGCCACGGACGGTGAGCAGGAAGCACTCCTCCTGCCACCCCACGAAGCGCCGGGGCACAGGGATCATGTCCTCCACGTGCTCCTCGGCCAGCACCGGCAGCCCGGCCGAGACCCGCCCCACCAGCGGCAGGGCGACCGTCTCCTCGAGGTCACGCAGCGCGCTGCGGTCGGTGATCTGGAGCACCCGCATGCGGTCGCCGTGCCGGCGGATGTAGCCCTTGCGTTCCAACGCCACCAGGTGCTGGTGGACCGTGGACGGGGAGCGCAACCCCACCGCCCTGCCCACCTCGCGGACCGAGGGGACGTAGCCGGAGCGGCGGATGCAGGTGGCGACGTATTGCAGGATCTGCTGCTGACGCTGGGTCAGCCGCCCGCCCATCTCTTTGCTGCCTCCTCGAGCCTCTCAACCGTGCCCGGACCGGGCCCTCCTGAATGGCCTCCGGGCCGCCTGCCACGGCAGGGTGGCCTCTCGTCGGGACAAGCGTATGCCGAACACACGTACGAACAGCAACCCTGGTTTAGCGAACAGATGTACGATTTTCTCCCTCACACGGCCTCGCGCGGGGCCAGACGCGTCAGAGCGCAATCTTGAAGGGGACGCACCCGCAGGAGCTCCTTGGCGCCGAGCCTGAGCACGCTCCAGGCTCACAACTGACGCAGGGAAGCCCGAGGAGCTGACGGGGAGAGCGACCGACCGGTTAGAGCGTGGACCGCGCCAGCACCCGAGCGAGCAGGTCCGGGTCCACGTTGCTGCCGGACAGCACGATCACGGCGGCGCGGGGCACGTCGACGGTTCCGCTGAGGAGCGCAGCCAGCCCGACCGCCCCCGACGGCTCCACCACTAGCCGCGCCTCGAGGAGGAGGCGGCGCACCGCCTCCAGGATGGCCTCCTCCGGCACCGCCACGAAGTCGTCGACGCAGACCCGGGTCACCTCCCAGGTGAGGCGACCGGGCTCCAGGACGCGCAGGCCGTCTGCCACCGTCGGAGCAAAGGGGAGCCGGACAGGGCGTCCGGCGGCGCGGGAGCGGGCAAACCGGGGTAGCAGGGCCGGTTCAATGCCCAGGACGGCCGTCTGGGGGCGCAGCCCCTTGACCGCCACCGCGACCCCGGAGATGAGCCCTCCACCGCTCACCGGCACCAGCACCGCCCGCACCTCCGGCAGGTCCTCCACGATCTCCAGACCCACGGTGCCTTGCCCTGCCATGACCAGCGGGTCGTCAAACGGCGGGACGTAGGCCAGCCCTTCGCGCTCGGCCAGGTCCAGGGCCAGCCGGATCCGCTCCTCGCTGGTGCGCCCGTGGCGCAGGAGGCGCGCGCCCCAGCGGGCGATCCCCTCGGCCTTCACCGCCGGAACGTCCTCGGGGACGACCACCGTGGCGGGCCGGCCGAGGCGTGCGGCCACGTAGGCCACCGCCTGTCCGTGGTTGCCCGAAGAGGCGGTGATAACCCCGCGCCCGGGTGACAGCGTGGTGAGGTGGCTCGCCGCCCCCCGCACCTTGAAGGAGCCGGTGGGCTGGACTCCCTCCACCTTGAGCCAGATCCCCGGCTGCGGGTGGAAGGGCAGGAGGGGCGTGCGCAGGACGTGCGGGGCGATGCGCTCGCGCGCCGCCCGGATGGCCTCCAGCGTCAGCGCGACAGCGCTGGCCGCCGCCCCACCCCGCTCGGCGCCTGGCGCGTCCGTCACGCCGGGGGGTCTTCCGGCAACCGCCAGCGCAGGTTGGGGCGGCGCGCGGCGGTGACCTCGTCCAGCCGCGCCACGGGCGTGGTGTGCGGGGCGGTGCGCACCAAGTCGGGCTGCGTGCGGCATTCCTCCGCCACAGCCAGCATGGCCCGGGCGAAGGCCTCCAGGGTCTCGCGGCTCTCGGTCTCGGTGGGCTCGACCATGATGGCCTCCTCCACGATGAGCGGGAAGTAGATCGTCGGCGCGTGGAAGCCGTAGTCGAGGAGGCGCTTGGCGATGTCCCGCGTGGTGACCCCGGACTCCCGCTTCTGCCGCCGGCCGGAGAGGACGAACTCGTGCTTGCACGGCCGGTCGTAGGGAAGGTCGAAGGCGTCGCGCAGCAGCGCCAGCAGGTAGTTGGCGTTGAGGACGGCCGCCTCGGAGACCTGGCGCAGCAGCGGTCCGTAGGCGCGGATGTAGGCGTAGGCGCGCACCAGCACGGCGAAGTTCCCGTAGAAGGCCCGCACGCGGCCGATCGACTTCGGGCGGTCGTAGTCCAGCCGGTAGCCGTCGCCGTCGCGCTCCACCACCGGGACCGGCAGGTAGGGCGCCAGGTGGGCCTTCACCGCCACCGGCCCCGCGCCCGGCCCCCCGCCACCGTGCGGGGTGCTGAAGGTCTTGTGCAGGTTGGTGTGCATCAGGTCGAACCCCTGGTCGCCCGGCCGGGTGATCCCCAGCATGGCATTGAAGTTCGCGCCGTCCAGGTAGAGCTGGGCCCCGACCCCGTGCACCAGCTCGGCCACCTCGAGGATGCGTTCCTCGAAAAGCCCCAGCGTGTTGGGGTTGGTGAGCATGAGGGCGGCCAGGCGCCCGTCGGCCATGCGCCGCAGCGCCTCGACGTCGATGTTGCCGCGCCGGTCGCTGGGCACGGTGAGGACCTCGTAGCCGCACATCGCCGCCGACGCCGGGTTGGTGCCGTGGGCCGAGTCGGGGACGGCCACGCGCGTGCGCTGACGCTCCCCGCGGTCGGCGAAGTAGGCCCGGACCATCAGGAGCGCCGTCAGCTCCCCGTGCGCGCCCGCGGCGGGCTGGAAGGTGACACGGTCCATGCCGGTAATCTCGGCCAGCATCGCCTCCAGTTCCGCCATGAGCCGCAGCGCCCCCTGGGCCAGCGGCCCGGGGGTGTAGGGGTGGAGGCGGGCGAAGCCCGGCAGGCGCGCCGCGTCCTCATTGACCTTGGGGTTGTACTTCATCGTGCACGACCCCAGCGGGTAGAACCCCAGATCCACCGCGTAGTTGCGGTGGGAGAGGCGGGTGTAGTGGCGCACCAGGTCGAGCTCACTCACCTCCGGCAGCGGCGGCGGCGTGGGGCGCAGGACGGCCGGGGGGAGGATGGCCTCGAGCGGCACGGGGGGCACGTCGCTCGCCGGCGGGGCGGCGGCCCGACGACCCGGGGCGCTCTGCTCGATGAGCAGCGGGATCCCGTCCGCGTCCGGCCGGCGCGGCGCCTCCTGCGGCGGGGCGCTCACCCCGGCCGAGGCGATCCCGTGGTGCTCCGTCATCGGACGTCCTCCTCGGCGATCTCCGCCACCGCCTCCACCAGCCGGTCGATCTCCGCCCGGGTGCGCATCTCGGTCACGCAGAGGAGCCAGCCGTGGTCGAGGTCCGGGTAGCAGGGGCCGAGCGGCAGTCCCCCCAGGATCCCTCGGGACTGGAGCCCGTCGTTCAGCCGCTCGGGCGGCAGCGGGCAAGTGAGGACGAACTCGTGGAACGTCGGGCCGGGGAAGGCCAGGCCGAACCCGGGCAGGGCGCACAGGCGCTCCCGCGCGTAGTGGGCCTTGCGGACGCATGCTTCCGCCACCTGGCGCAGGCCGTGCGGCCCCAGCGCCGCCATGTAGACGGCGGCCGCCAGGGCGTTGAGGGCCTCGTTGGTGCAGATGTTGCTCGTCGCCCGCTCGCGCCGGATGTGCTGCTCGCGGGTCTGCAGGGTGAGGACGAAGCCGCGACGGCCACGCGCGTCGACCGTCGCGCCGACGAGACGTCCGGGCATACGGCGCACGAAGGCCTCGCGCGTGGCCAGCATGCCCAGGTAGGGACCGCCGAAGTTCAGGTGGTTGCCGAGCGGCTGCCCCTCGCCGGCGACGATGTCGGCGCCGAGCGCCCCCGGCGGCTGCAGCAGCCCGTAGGCCACCGGATCGGCCACCGCCACCACCAACAACGCGCCGGCGGCGTGGGCGGCCTCCGCCAGCGCCCGCACCTCCTCCAGGCGGCCGAAGAAGTTGGGGTGCTGGACGACGACGGCCGCGGTCTCGCCGTCCAGGGCGTCGCGCACCGCCTGCGGGGTCGTGACCCCGCCCTCGTGCGGCAGGTCGGTCACGGTGAGCCCCAGCGGGGCGGTGTAGGTGCGCAGCACCTGGCGGTACTCGGGGTGGACCGCGGTGGACAGGAGGATGCCGGAGCGCCGCGTGAGGTCACGCGCCATGACGGCCGCCTCCGCGGTCGCGCTGGCCCCGTCGTACATGGAGGCGTTGGCCACCTCCATGCCGGTCAGGGCACACAGCAGGCTCTGGTACTCGTAGGTGGCCTGCAGCTCTCCCTGCATCAGCTCGGCCTGGTAGGGGGTGTAGGCGGTGACGAACTCCGCGCGCCCGGCCAGGTGCCAGACGACGCTGGGGATGAAGTGGTCGTAGGCGCCGGCCCCGAGGAAGCAGACGTAGCGGTCCGCGTCGGCGTTCTGGCCGCTGAACGCGCGCAGCTCCGCCAGCAGCTCGGCGTCGCTGGGGGCGGGGGGAAGGCGGAGGTCCCGCAGCAGCCGCACGCTCGCCGGGATGTCGGCGAAGAGGTCCTCCACGTCGGCCACACCGATCGTCGCCAGCATCTGCGCGCGGTCCGCCTCGGTCAGCGGCAGGTACCTGTGGGGCACCCAGGCGCGGGCCACCGCTAGGCCTCCTCGCCGACGAGCCGCCGGTACTCCTCCGCCGACAGCAGGCGCTCCCACTCCGTGGGGTCGCTGGGTTCCAGGAGCAGCATCCACCCCGCTCCGTACGGGTCCTGGTTGACCAGCTCGGGGCGCTCGGCCAGCTGCGTGTTCACCTCGACGACCGTCCCCGAGACCGGGGCGTAGAGGTCAGAGACGGCCTTCACCGATTCGATCACGCCGAAGGTCTGCATCTGGGTCACCGTGCTGCCGGGACGGGGGAGCTCGATGAAGACGACGTCGCTGAGGCGGTCGGCGGCGAACCGGGTGATGCCGACACGGATCCGCCCATCCTCGCGCCGCGCCCACTCGTGCTCCTTCGTGTACCGGAGGTCCTCAGGGAACATCGCCCACCTCGTCGCCGTCAGCGCCCCGCGGCGACCGGCCGCTCTGCCTTCGGGCGCCGGTAGAAGGGGAGGCGGGTGACCTCCCCCGGCACGGGGCGGCCGCGGATCTCCACGGCCAGCGGGGTCCCCGGCTCCGCGTGGACCACGGCGACGTAGCCCAGGCCGATGCTGCGCTGCAGCGTCGGGCTGAAGGTCCCGCTGGTCACGCGCCCGACCGTAGCGCCGTCCCGCAGGATGGGGAAGCCGTGCCTGGCGATGGCGCGCTCCGCCAGGGTGAAGCCGACGAGCCGGCGCTCCACCCCCCGCTCCCGCTGCGCCAGCAGCGCCGCCCGCCCGATGAAGTCTCCCTTCTCCCACCTCACCGTCCACCCCAGCGGCGCCTCGAGCGGCGTCGTCGTCTCGTCGATGTCGCTGCCGTAGAGCATGAAACCCGCCTCCAGCCGCAGCGTGTCGCGCGCTCCCAATCCGGCCGGCTGCAGCCCGAGGGGCTGGCCGGCGGCGAGGAGGGCCTCCCACACCGGGGGCGCGTCCTCCCAGGCCGGGCCGATCTCGAACCCGTCCTCGCCGGTGTAGCCGGTGCGGGAGAGGAAGGCCGGCCGGTCGGCCACCGTCGTGCGCGGCACCGCGTCGAAGGGACGCAGGCGCGCGAGCGGGGCCGGCGTCAGCTGGCTCAGGATAACCTCGGCGGCCGGTCCCTGCAGGGCCAGCAGGGCCATCTCCGACGAGACGTCGCGGACGACCGCCTGATCGCCGTGGTCGGCCACCCAGGCCAGGTCCTTGGCCGTGGTGGCGGCGTTCACGACGAGGAGGTAGCGCTCCTCGCCCACGCGGAAGGCGGTGAGGTCGTCCAGGATGCCGCCGTGCGGTGCACACATAGGAGAGTACAGGCCCTGCCCGACCCGCAGCCGCCCGACGTCGTTGGTGAGCAGGCGCTGGAGCGTCTCCAGGGCGCCCGGCCCCTCGACCAGGATCTCGCCCATGTGGGAGACGTCGAAGAGCCCCGCCCGCGAGCGGACCGCCAGGTGCTCCTCCATGATCCCCCGGTACTGCACCGGCATCTCCCACCCGGCGAAGGGTACCATCCGCGCCCCGAGCGCCAGGTGCGCGGCGTGGAGAGGCGTCCGCCGCAGCGTGGTCGCTTCACCCACGATTCAGTCCCTCACTCATGCCCCGCCCTCCCCTGGCCGATGCTGCCCGCCCTCCCCCTCCCGGCGCTCCCCGTCCTCCCGGCCGGGCGCCGCGCCCCGCGCCGGCCCCGGACCTGCGGCACCGGCGGAGCGCCCCAGCGCCTCCAGGACCTCCTCGTCGGTCGTCTGGGTGAAGTCCTCGTAGAACTGGCCCACCGCGTAGAAGGTCGGCGGGGTCTCCAGGACGACCACCCGATCGGCCTCCCGTTCCAGCCGCTGCACGCCGTCCGGCGGACCGACCGGGATGGCGATCACCGTCTGAGCGGGCCGCATCGCCCGAACGGCCCGTGCTGCTGCGATCATCGTAGCACCGGTGGCGATGCCGTCGTCGACCAGGATCACCGTGTGCGCGGCCATGGAGGGGTAGTCCTCCCGTCCCCGGTACAGGAAGAGGCGGCGGCGGATCTCCTCACGCTGGCGGCGGACCTCCTCGGCGACATAGGCGTCGTCCACCCCCAGCAGGTGGAGGAGCGTCTGGTCCAGGTACACCGAGCCGTCGTGGGCCACCGCCCCGATGGCCAGCTCGGGGTTGTCGGGCGCGCGCAACTTGCGCGGGACGATGACGTCGAGGGGAGCGGCGAGGGCTGCGGCGACCGCCGCCCCGACAATCACGCCGCCCCGGGGAATGGCCAGGACCACCGGATCAGCCAGGTCGAGGCCCCTCAGGGCTTCCCCCAGCCGCTCACCGGCCTCGCGTCGGTCGCGGAAGAGCACGGGCGGCGCTCCGCTACCTCACCCCGGGCGGGTCAACGGCCGGACACCCGAGGCCGAACCCGCATCGGTGTCCGATGGGCGCGCCCCGGCCGCCGACGCCGCGCCGCAGCCGGCGGCTCCGGGATCCCCTCAGACTGACGGGGTGCCGAGCGCCCGAGCGACCGCCTCCGCCTCCTCCTCTGACAGGGGGAGGGTGGGGCGCCCACCGACGACCGCCTTCGCATAGCCCCGGCTTCCGTCCCGACCGTTCAGGACGCTCACCACCACGCCGGTACGCCGCCGGTCGAGCAGCGCCAGGCTGAAGCTCATCTGCCCGCCAAGGTCCTGAAAGGCATCGTAGCGGACCATGCCGACGTGTTGCACAGTACGGTCGAGGGCGTCGCGCACTTCGCGGACCTGGTCGGCCAGGTCCGCGAGGCGTCGCTCGACCGCCATGAGGCGATCTGCCGTCCCGCGGTCGTCGGGAGCAGGCCGGGGTGCCAGGCGGAGCTGCCGTCGAAGCAGCACCACGAGAAAGAGCGCCGTCACCGCCAGCACGGTAGCGAGGGCGACCAGGGCGATGCTGAGGACGATCGGGTCGATGCGGACGGCCATGTGGAGTGCCGGACCGTGGGGACCGGGATCGCGGCTCACCTTCCACAGCCAGGAGGCGATCTCCTCCGCCGCCTCGGCGTGGAATCCGCCTAACCGGACCCCGGTGGGACCGATGCCTCGCCGGCGAGGCCCAGCGCCGGCGCCTCTGCCTGGAGGGCCTCCAGCACCACCTGGATGTGCTTCTCAAACGGCACCCCGAGCTCAGCAGCGCCCCGCCTGAGCTCTTCGCGATTCACCCCGCGCGCGAAGGCCTTCTCCTTGAGTTTCTTCAAGACCGCCGGGACGTCCACCTCGGCGATGGTCCGTCCCGGGCGGGAGAGGGCGACGGCGATCAGGAACCCCACGAGCTCGTCACAGGCGAAGAGCGCCTTCTCCATGGGTGTTTCCCTGGTCACGCCCGTATAGTCGGCGTGGGCCAGGACAGCCCGGACGACCTCCGGAGGGGCACCGGCCGCCTGGAGGGCCTCCGCCCCGCGGTAGGGGTGGCCCGCTTCCTGGGAGGGATGGCGCTCGTAGTCGAGGTCGTGGAGGAGCCCGGCCAGCCCCCAGAGGTCAGGGTCACCGCCCAACCGCCGGGCGTAGGCGCGCATGGCCGCCTCCACCCCCAGCAGGTGGCGCCTGAGCGCCGGACTTTGGACCCACCGGCAGAGGAGCTCCCAGGCCTCCTCGCGGGTCACGGCCCGGCCCAGGGCGGCCTCACCCGAGAGGGGTAGAGGCTACCGGCGTGGGGGCGACCGGAGGAGGGGCCGAATCCGGCCTGGATGCGGCCTCGGCAGCCTGCTGGAGCAGGGCGACCAGCCGGTCCAGGTCCTCCAAGCTGTAGAAGGCGATGGCAATGCGCCCCCCGCGCCGCCCGCCCGTGATGGTGACCCGGGTCTTGAACCGGGCGGTCAACTCCTCCTCCACCGCCTGGAGGTCCAGATTGTGCGGTCGACCACGCCGGCGGGGCCCTGCACCCCACCGCCTGACCAGGCGCTCGGCCTGCCTCACCGTGAGGTTGCGCCGCTGCACCTCCCGGGCCGCCGCCACGATCGCCTCCTCGTCGGCCAGACCGAGCAAGGCCCTGCCGTGTCCCTCGGTCAGCCGACCCTGCTCCAGGGCGTGCTGGACCTCCGGGGGGAGGTGGAGGAGCCGCAGCGTGTTGGCCACACTGGAGGGGCTGCGGTGGAGACGGGCGGCGATCTGTTCTTGCGTCAGGCCGAACTCCTGGTGGAGACGCCGGTAGGCGCGCGCGCGCTCGAGCGGCGAGAGGTCCTCCCGCAGGAGGTTCTCGATCAGGGCCACCTCGAGGGCTTCCTGATCGGACAGGCGCCGCACCACGGCCGGGAGGACGGCCAGGCCGGCCGCCACCGCCGCCCGCCACCGTCGTTCGCCTGCCACCAGCTCGTAGCCGTCCTCCACAGGCCGCACCACCACGGGCTGGATGACGCCGCGCTCGCGGACGGATGCGATCAGGTCGGCCAGATCCTCGGCCGCGACGGGGCCCCTGGGCTGGAAGGGACCGGGACGGATGTCGCTGATGGCAATCTCCCGCACCGCGCCCTCGTCGAGCGCCTCCCGGCCCAGCAGCGCGCTCAACCCACGCCCGAGCGCTCGACGCCGGTGCTCAGCCGACGTGCTCGATGACCCCAACCGGTCGTCCACGGGTCATGACCTCCTTGGCCAGCTCGGCATACGCCTCCGCGCCGCGCGAGCCGGGATCGTACAGGGCGATGGGGAGGCCATGGCTGGGAGCCTCCGCCAATCGCACACTCCTGGGAATAATCGTCCGGTAGACCCGTTCTTTGAAGAACCCGCGGACTTCGTCTGCGACCTGATCGGAGAGCCTGGTCCGGCTGTCGTACATCGTCAGGAGGACACCGGTGACCTCCAGCTGCGAGTTCAGGTGGCGGCGGACGAGGCCGATGGAGTCCAGGAGCTGACTCAGCCCCTCGAGGGCGTAGTACTCGCACTGGATAGGGATCAGCACTTCCTGCGCCGCCGTCAGCGCGTTGATCGTCAACAGGCCGAGCGAAGGCGGGCAGTCGAGCAGGATGACGTCGTAGGCCTCGCGCAGCGCACCCAGGGCCTCCCGCAGCCGGGTCTCCCGGGAGAGCATGGGGACCAGTTCGACCTCGGCTCCGGCCAGGTGGATGTTCGAGGGGACCAGGAAGACGCCCGGCACGGCGGTCGGGACGATCACCTGCTCCAGCGAGGTTCCCTCGATGAGGACGTGGTAGATGGAAGCGCGCGCGGGAGGCTTGGGGACGCCCAGCCCGCTCGTGGCATTGGCCTGGGGGTCGAGGTCTACGACGAGTACCCGCAGACCCTCGAGGGCAAGCGCAGTCCCTAAGTTCACGGCGGTGGTGGATTTCCCCACCCCGCCTTTCTGGTTCACGATGGCGATAGTCCGATGCACGGTGCGACGAAAGGTGCCGTAAGGCTGCTGCGACCTCCTGGCTTCTTCGCCGGAGCTACCTCGCCTCCTCCCCCCGTTTTCACGTGAAAACGTCGCGACGCATCCGCTGAAAGCGACGGGGGAACCTCTCCGGCGTTCGAGCCACCTTGGTGACCACGACCACCCGCGAGACCGTCTCCAGGGCCGGAGGAGGCAACCAGACGGAGCCCAGGACCCCTCCAAGGGCAGCCAGGTGAGCGCCAGCAGAGGCCACCTCTTCGGCGGCTCTTGCGCCGGAGGAGAAGAGACCAGCACCTCCAACAGCCAGCAGCGGGAGGGCTAGCTCCAGGATGATTCGCAGGGGGGCGGCGGCACGGGAGACGACCACTCCATACCCCTCGCGGTGCTCCTGCTGCCGGGCGATGTCTTCGGCTCTTCCGTGGATGATCCGGACGGCAAGGCCGATCGCCTGAGTGGCCATCTCCAGGAACGCCACCTTCCGCCGGGAAGCCTCCAGAAGCGTGACGTCCAGGTCCGGACGGAGGACTGCCAGGGGGACCCCCGGGAAGCCGGCCCCGGTGCCGATGTCGATGACTCGGGCGCGAGGGGGAAAGGGGAACGCGGCCAGGCAGAAGAGCGACTCCACCACCAGGCACCGTGCGATCACCTCCAGGGCCCCATAGGCGGTCAGGCTGGCCCGGTCGCGCCACTCCAGCACGAGCCTGGCGTAGGCGAGCAGGCGTCCGAGCGCCTCAGGTGGGACTTCGAGGCGGAGAGCTCGAGCACCCTCGAGGATGAGTTCCCGGGGAGATTCGGAGGGGTGGGCCAGTCAGACCCCCTTGCGCCAGGCCCGGCTACTTCGACTGATCGTCTTCGGGCGACCGTCCCATCCTTCGGGCCAGCGCTTCGATCTCTGCCTCCAACTCCTCATCCGCGGGAAGCCCCTCCGGGCGGCGGCCCGGCGGGCCCTCCTTCTCCGTGCCGCGGGAGGGTGCGGCCCATGGTGGGACGACGGGGGCGCGGCCCATGCGAGGACCGTATCCCTGCCCATGTCGGTCAGCCCCAGGAGTCGCGCCTGGACGGGGAGGCCTCGGCCTGCGTCCCTGAGCTGTCCGCTCTCGATTCCCCGGCCACGTCCTCCGCCCGCGGTCAGAACGCTGTGGGGATCCTCCCTGCTCAGGGCGTCGCGTCCGCTCGCCGAAACGATATCGGGCGTTGAGGGGTTCCTGCTCGCCCACCTCCTCGGGCGGGCCCGCCTTTTCACGTGGAAGGACGACGACCCGCCGCCACTCCCCCTCGCCGCGGCTCACGGTCACCACCGCGGGATGGTCCTGCAACGCCATGTGCACGATCCGTCGCTCCCGGGCCTCCATGGGCTCCAGGGCGATCTCCCGCTGCTGTCGCACGACCCGCTCCGCCGTCCGCCGGGCCAGGGCTTCCAGGGCCGCCCGGCGCCGCTCCCGGTACCCCTGGACGTCCAGCTCCAACCGGATCAGCCGCCCCAGCCGCCGTGCGGCCATAACCCCCAGCAGGTGCTCGAGCGCGGAGAGCGTCTGCCCCCGTCTGCCGATGAGGCTTCCCAGCTGGTCCCCCTCCACGCGCACGCGCAGCACCCCGCCTTCCTCCTGGGCCTGCACGGCAGCCTCGGCCCCCATGTGCTCCAGGAGCCCCTCCAGAATCGTCGTCACGACCTCGTCCGCCCCGGGCTGCACCGTCACCCGGACGCGCGCCTCGCGCGCGCCGAGCCCGAGGACGCCACGGCTCCCTTCATCCAGCACATCCACCTGGACGCGATCCCTGGCGACACCCAGGTGGGCGATGGCCCGCTCGACCGCTTCTTCGACGGTCCGGCCGACCTCCTCAACCGTCCGCATTTCGTGCTGGGGGCTCTTCATGCGACGTCTCCTGTCGACCTCCGTTTCCGGTGCCCGCTGCTCTGCCGTACTGGCTACACCCCTAGGACCGCTTCTCCGCCGTCTTCGCAGCTCGTCGGGCGGGGGCGCGGGCCGAAGCCGAACGGCGAGGAGGACCGACCACCAGGAGGTATTCCCCAATGTACACCACCGTCGAGACGATCCAGTACAACGAGAGGCCCACGGGGAAGCTCAAGCTGAACCAGGCGAAGAGGATCGGCATGATGACGAACATGCGGGCCTGCTGCGGGTCGGTGATGCTCAGGCGTTGCTGGAGATAGGTCGTCACGCCCATGAGCACGGGGATGACCAGCAGGACGGGGTTGTCCGCAATGGCCGAGAGCGACGGACGGGAGTCCAGCGGAATCCCCAGGAAGGTCTGGGCGGCGAACAGCTCCTGCCGCTGCAAGACGCGGAAGAGCGCAATGAGGACGGGAAATTGGATGAACAGCGGTAGGCAACCGGTAAAGGGGTTGGCCCCGCTGCTCCGGTAGAGCTTCATGATCTCGAGGTTGGCCTGCTGGGGGTCGTCCTTGTACTTGCGGCGCAGGACCTCGATCTGAGGCATGAGGGCCTGCATGCGCTTCATGGAGTTCAGGCTCCACCGGGTCAGCGGGTGGAGGACCAGGCGGATCAGGACGGTCATGAGGACGACCGCCAGCCCCACACTGCCCGTCCAGGCGGTCAGGGCATGGATGACGGCCGCAAGGGCGTCTTCGATCGGTCGCAGCACCGGACTCTCCTATGGGACCGGGTCGTACCCCCCAGGATGGAAGGGGTGGCAACGCAGCAGCCTGCGGACCGCCAGCAAACTCCCCCGCCAGGGCCCGTGGCGCCCGACCGCCTCCAGGGCGTAGGAGGAGCAGCTGGGGTAGAACCGACAGCGCTTTCCCAGCAGCGGGGAGAGGACCACCTGATAGAGGCGGATGGCAGCTACCAGCATGGTCTGCACCAGCCGGGTCATCTGTACCGCCACCGGCCAGGGCTGTCCAGGGCCCCGCCCCGCGACCATCTCCGCCCCTCCTCCAGGACCCCTCATAGGTCGCGCTCTCCGGCTCCCGGTCTGGGATCCCGGTCGAACTCTTCCCTGGATGGCATCCCGCCGACCGCCAGCGCCCTGGCGACGGCCCTGACGAGCTCCGGGAACGGGGCCTCCAGCGCCTCCGGACGCGGAGCCAGGACGACATCGCCCCCGCCCACCAGCCGGGGACTGACCCGGAGGAATGCCTCCCGAACCCGTCGCCGGACCCGATTACGGGTCACCGCGCCTCCCACCCGCCGGTGCACCACGATGCCCAACCGGACCGGACCGGTGCCCGGACGCACGTACGCCGTGAGGAGGGGTGTAGACGCCCGGCGTCCCAGCCGGTAGACAGCCTGGAAGTCCTGTTGCGTGCTCAGGCGCCCCGTCGATCGTCCTGCCCGGCCCTGGCTCGCGGGAGCGGTCCCCTCAGATGGGCACAAGCTCAAAGCAAGCTCAAAGAGCGATGCGGCGGCGACCCTTGGCACGACGGCGCTTCAACACCCTGCGCCCCCCCGGAGTTCGCATCCGGGCCAGAAACCCGTGGACGCGCTGACGCCGCCGCCGTTTCGGTTGATAAGTCCGTTTGACCATACCACTCCGGTCGGGAAAGGGGGTAAAAGTCCCGCTTTCTTATACCACACCGCGCATCCGGGCTTCAATGAACAGTGCGGCAACGGGAATGGAGCGGGTGGACTGTGGACAATCTGTGGATAACACCGGGTTCTGTCCACAATCCGGCCGGGACCGTCCCATCAGCCGGCGCCCAGGCACCCATTACCCGGGTCTGTCGACCCCGCGATCCCATTCCTCTGCCCACAACCCCCCAGGTCTGTCCACAGCCTTGCCCACACCTGTGGACAAGTCCGCAAACGCCCGCGCAACCAAAGGGTTTCCTCCCCATCCGCCCCGCAGGAAGAGCGGATACCCCCGCCGAAACCCGCACTGCCCGGGACGGCGATATCCACATTTCCGGTGATCTTCAGCCTGCCGCATGGCTGGCATGAAAAGACCCGAACACAGACTCGAACACCGGCCGGGACAGTAGGAATTCCGACCATCCCAGAAAACATGCGTCATGTCGGTTGAGCCGACGACGATCCGTGATGCCCTCCGCCGGCTGCGGGAAGCAGCCAGGGGAGGCGCGGAGGATGCCGAGGTCGACCCCGAGGTCCGGCTGGCGGTGTACGACTCGCCGCTGGCCACGCCGCGGGTGATCTCGCTGACGGGCGGCGACCTCAAGGCCCTCATCGACGACCTGGCGACGACGACCTACACGCAGTCGCAGGCCCGCGGGGGCCGTATCCCTTTTGTGGTCATCCGGGAGATCGTGGAGAACCTCATCCATGCCTACTTCCACAACGCCGTGATCAGCATCCTCGACGACGGCAACACGATCCGCATCGCCGATCAAGGACCGGGTATCCGCGACAAGGAGCGGGCCCTCCTGCCGGGGTTTACCACCGCCTCCGCCGAGATGCGCCGCTACATCCGCGGCGTGGGCTCGGGCCTGCCCGTCGCCCGCGAGCAACTGACCTTCCTCGGCGGGACCCTGACGCTGGAGGACAACCTGGATGGCGGGACCGTTGTCACCCTCAGCCTGGCGCGCCCGGCCGCGCCCCCCGGCCCGCCGGCCGGGCGACGCCCGGACCCGGCAGAGCTCACGTCCCGGCAGAAGAAGATCCTCCTACTCATTGGCGAGCTGGGCGCGGCCGGACCGACCAGCATCGCCAAAGAGCTGGACATCAGCCACAGCACCGCCTACCGGGAACTCGTCGCCCTCGAGTCGCTCGGCCTCGTGCAGCACCGGGGCTCCGGGAAGCGCACGCTGACCGAGGACGGGATCGCCCACCTGGGAGCCATCTTCACGTCATGACCGACGTCATGCCCGCGAAGCCGGACGTCCCGGCACCTCGTGTGCCCCGACCGACCCGTGCCGATGTCACCTGCCTCGGAGGAGGACGCCATGGCCACCACCGACCCCGCCTCCGCGCAGTCGCTGTGGACTGCCGCGGTTTCCCGCATCGAAGGCCAGCTCGGCAAGCCCAGTTTCGAGGTCTTCGTGAAGACCATGCGCCCGCTGGGGGTCCGCGGCGATACGGTCACCTTTGCCGTCCCCAACCGGGCCGCCAAGGACTGGATCGAGTCCCGGTTCCTGGGGCTCATCCAGAGTGAGCTGCGGCGCATCGCCGGACGGCCTGTCACCGTCGAGCTGACGGTGAGCGAAGGCCCACCCCCGGCGCTCCCGTCCGCCGCCCGGGAGCCGGCCCCGGTGCGCACGATCGACGGCCTCGCCCTCTCCCCCAAGTACACCTTCGAGACCTTCGTCGTGGGCAGCGGTAACCGCTTCGCCCACGCCGCCGCCCGTGCGGTCGCCGAAGCGCCCGGACGCGCCTACAACCCCCTGTTCATCTACGGCGGCGTGGGCCTGGGGAAGACCCACCTCCTCCAGGCCATCGGTCATCACGTCGTCGACCACGAATCCCTGCACCGGGTGGCCTACGTCAGCAGCGAGAAGTTCACGAACGAACTCATCAACTCCATCCGCGACGACCGCATGATCGAGTTCCGCCACAAGTACCGCAACGTGGACGTGCTCCTCATCGACGACATCCAGTTCCTGGCGGGCAAGGAACGCACCCAGGAGGAGTTCTTCCACACCTTCAACACGCTGCACGAGGCCACCCGCCAGATCATCATAACGAGCGACAAGCCCCCGAAGGAGATCCCGACCCTGGAAGAGCGCCTGCGCTCGCGCTTCGAGTGGGGCCTCATCGCCGACATCCAGCCCCCCGACCTGGAGACCCGCATCGCCATCTTGCGCAAGAAGGCCGAGGTGGACGGCATCCACCTCCCGGACGAGGTAGCCGAGTTCATCGCCCAGCGGATTACCACGAACATCCGCGAGTTGGAGGGTGCGCTCGTCCGCGTCGTCGCCTACGCGACGCTCACGCGGTCGGCCATCACCAGCACCCTTGCCGAAGAGGTCCTGCGCGAACTCCTGCCCGCCTCCCGACCGTCGGCCGTCACCATCCAGGCCATCCAGCAAGCCGTCGCGGACTACTTCGGCATCCGACTCGAGGAGATGCGGGCCAAGCGCCGAACCAAGGCCGTAGCTTTCCCGCGCCAGGTCGCCATGTACCTGGCGCGAGAGCTGACCGACGCCTCACTCCCCAGGATCGGCGAGGCCTTCGGCGGGCGCGACCACACGACCGTCATGCACGCCTGCGACCGGGTCAAGCACGCATTGCAGCAGGACCCCCATCTGGCGGCCAGTCTCAAACGCCTGACGGAGCGCCTGCAGCACGGTGGATAACCCGGTGGGCAAGCTGGGGACGGCGCCTCGAGCTCTCCGAGCCCCCGTCCGTCCCCAGCCAACCCCACGAACCATCCCCACCCCACCCACAGGGGCGTTCACCCGGTCGGGCCGTTCAAAACCGGCCCGACCCCCTCTTATCCCCACCAACCACAACATCTATGATGATGACGAAGTTAAGTACTCTATAAGTTGAGAAGGGATAACGCATATGCACATCCTTAGTGAACAGGCTCACTTGCTGCGGGGAGTCCAAATCGTCAGCCGGGCGATCTCGGCCAGGACGACTATGCCGATCCTGGGCAACATTCTGCTCGAAACGGTCCCAGACGCTGTGAAGCTGGCGGCGACCGACTTGGAATTGGGAATCCAGACCACGGTTCCTGCAACGGTCCGCCGCCGCGGAGCCATCACGCTACCGGCCAGGCTGCTACAGGAGATTGTGAGCAATCTGCCTGAAGGGCGCGTCGAGCTCCGAGTCGAGGAAAACAGCACCCAGGCCGAGGTCCTGGCAGAGAACGTGACCTTCGAGATTCATGGGCTGCCGGCCGCGGACTTCCCGCTCATGCCCGAGGCCGATGCGCCATCGGTGGCGACGCTGGACAGCGGGCTCTTGCGCGCGATGATCCGGCAGACCATCTTCTCGGTTTCCACCGACGAGACGCGCCCGTTCCTCACCGGGGTCTACTTCGTCCTCGACGAAGGTGAAGTGCGACTCGTGGCCACGGATGGCGGGCGGCTGGCGCTGCGGACGGCACCGCTGGGGGGACCCCTCCGGCAGAAGCTGGCCGTCATCGTTCCGGCGAAGACCATGAACGAGCTGGCGCGCCTCTTGCCCTCAGCGGGCGGGGAGGTGGCGGTGGCCCTGGCCGACAGCCAGCTCGTCTTCACCCTGCCCGAGGTCCGACTGGTCTCGCGCCTGATCAGCGGGCAGTTCCCCAACTACCAGCAAGTCATCCCGCAGACGGCGAAGCAGCGTCTGCGCCTGTCCACCGAGCGCTTCCTGCGCGCCGTGCGGCGGGCCGCCATCACCGCCCGCGACTCCGCTAACGTGGTGCGTTTGAGCACGGAGGCGGGCACGTTGACGATCACGTCCAACACGCCCGAGGTGGGACGGGCGGTGGAGAAGGTGCCCGTGCAGGCTGAGGGCGAGCCGGTGCAGGTCGCGTTCAACGCCCGGTTCCTGCTGGACTGCCTGAGCATCCTCGAGACCGATGAGTTGGTCTTCGACCTGACCGGACCGCTGCAGCCGGGGGCGATCCGGCCCGTCAACCAGCCCGATTACGTCTACGTGCTGGCTCCGGTGCGGGTCTACACGTGAAGGTCCGCACGCTCACCCTGCGCCACTTTCGCAACTACCGGCAGGCGGACCTGGCCTTCGGAGAGGGGTTGCACCTGGTCTTCGGCGCCAACGCTCAAGGCAAGTCTAACCTGCTGGAGGCGCTGCATCTGGCCCTGACCGGCCGCTCGGCGCGGGCGGGGAGGGACGTGGACCTGATGACTTTTGGGGCGGAGGCGGCGCGGGTGCGGGTCGGGCTGGAGCGGGAGCGGGCGGGCCGACTGGAGGAGGTCGACCTCCTGCTCCTCCGCGAGGGGGAGCGGGCGCTCAGACGCCTGCGCGTGAACGGGGTCCCGGGCAGCCGCCGCGTGCTGTCGGGACGGGTGGGCAGCGTGCTGGCCGCGCCCGAGGACCTGGCGGTCGTGACCGGTCCCCCGGCCCTGCGCCGGCGTTTCCTCGACGCCGCGCTCGTCCAGCTCAGCCCCGCCTACCACGACCTGCTCGCCCGGTACCTCCGGGTGGTGGAGCAGCGCAACCGGCTCCTCCGGATGGGGCGCCTCGAGGGCGTGGAGCCCTGGGACGCCCAGCTCGTGGACCTGGGGGCGCGGCTGACGGCGCGCCGCCGTGCGTACGTGGAGCGACTGGCCCCGCGGGCCGCCGCCTGGTACGCGATGCTGGCCGGGCGGGAGGAACCCTTGCGCGTGGAGTACGCTCCGGCCTGGGCCGGGTCCGAGGAGGCGTTGCCCGGGGTGGCGGAGGCCGCTCTCCGCGCGGTGCGGCGGGCGGAGGCGGCCAGGCGCGTGACGCTCACCGGGCCCCACCGGGACGACCTCCGCCTGGCCGTGGCCGGGTGCGACCTGCGGACGTTCGGATCCCGGGGGCAGCAGCGCGCCGCGGCGCTCGCGCTGCGCGTCGCGGAGTACGAAGTGGCCCGGGAAGAGTGGGGGGAGGCGCCGATCCTCTTACTGGACGACGTGGTGGCCGAGCTGGACCCAACCCGGCGGGACCGCCTCCTGGGGGTGCTGGGGGAGGGTCAGGCCATCCTGGCGCTGACGACGGTGGGGGCGCGGGCGCTCGACCGCCCGGTCCGGCTCTACCAGGTCGAGGCGGGAACGGTCCGGGAGGTGGCATGCTTACCGCTCTTCGAGACCTCCTGACGACGACGGCGCGGGCGCTGGGGGTGGAGGGAGCCCTGCACCTGGCCCGGGTGTGCGAGGTGTGGGAGGACGTGGTCGGCCCGCTGGCCTCGGGGGCGGAGCCGGTGACGGTGCGCCGGGGCGTCCTGGAGGTGGCCTGCCGCCACCCCGCCGTCGCCCACGAGCTTCGCATGCGCCAGGGGGAGGTGCTGGAGGCGTTGCGCCGGCGGCTTCCGGGCGCGGCGCTCACCGCCCTCCGCCCCGTCGTCCGCCTGGGTCCGTAGGCGAAAATCCGCGCCCGGAGCGGGTTTGCGCGTTTGACCCCCGGGGAGTTCGCGTGCTATACTGACAATTGGTTCGACGGGGCCAGACGCCCGCAGGAATCGGCGTCGCCGCCGCAGATCCGCACGACGGGCGTGATGGGGCAAACGCCATCACGCCCGTTTTCTGGTGCGTGAGGTCCTGCCCGCCGCACATCTGGGGCGGCGGACCCTGCGGGCGCCCTGGCACGCAGACGAGGAGCCTGGAGACAACGTGGACGTGAACGCCGCCGCGACCTACGACGCCCAGGACATCCAGGTCCTCAAGGGCCTGGAAGGGGTGCGCAAGCGCCCCGCCATGTACATCGGGTCGACCGGCCCCGACGGGCTCCACCACCTCCTCTACGAAGTGGTGGACAACGCGGTGGACGAGGCCCTGGCGGGGTTCTGCACGCGCATCGAGGTCACCCTGCACGCCGACGGCAGCGCCAGCGTCCTCGACAACGGGCGAGGGATCCCGGTGGGGATCATCCCCGATGTGGGCCGGCCGGCCGTGGAGGTGGTCCTCACCACGCTGCACGCCGGCGGGAAGTTCGGCGGGGGCGGCTACAAGATCTCCGGCGGGCTGCACGGGGTGGGCGTCTCGGTGGTGAACGCCCTCTCCGAGTGGCTCGAGGTGGAGGTCTACCGGGAGGGGAAGACCTATCGGCAGCGCTTCCAGCGCGGCGAGCCGGTGAGCGGGCTGCACAGCAGCCCGGGGGCCCCACTGCCGAGCGGCACGCTGGTGCGCTTCAAGCCCGACCCCCAGGTGATGACCGCGCTGGAGTTCAACGCCGAGGTCATCCGCCGCCGCCTCGAGGACATCACCTACCTGAACGCGGGACTGGAGATCGTGCTGCGGGACGAGCGCACCGGTGCGACGGCCACCTTCAAGCACGCCGGGGGCATCCGCGAGCTCGTCCAGACCCTCAACCGCAACCGGGCCAAGCTGCACGACCCCATCTACAGCCGGCGCGAGCGCGACGGGACCGAGGTGGAGGTGGCGATCCAGTACAACGACTCCTACCTGGAGCACGTCCTCACCTACGTGAACACCATTCCGACCACCGAGGGCGGGACGCACCTGGTGGGCTTCCGGTCCGCCCTGACGCGCATGCTCAACGACTACCTGCGCCGCTCCGGACTGGTGAAGAACGGCGAGGTGACGCTGACGGGGGAGGACGTGCGCGAGGGCCTCACCGCGGTGGTGAGCCTGAAGCTGCCGGAGCCGCAGTTCGAGGGGCAGACGAAGACCAAGCTCGGCAACACCGAGGTCAAGCCGCTCGTCGAGTCCATCGTCGCCGAGACTCTCCAGGAGTACCTGGAGACCCACCCCACCGAGGCGCGGCGCATCCTCACCAAGGCCATCACCGCCGCGCGGGCGCGCGAGGCGGCCAAGCAGGCCCGCGAGCTGGTGCGCCGCAAGAACGCCCTGGACGTCTCCACCCTGCCGGGGAAGCTGGCCGACTGCGTGGAGCGCGACCCGGAGCGGGCCGAGCTCTTCATCGTCGAGGGGGAGTCGGCCGGCGGGTCGGCCAAGCAGGCCCGGGACCGGCACTTCCAGGCGATCCTGCCCATCCAGGGGAAGATCCTCAACGTCGAGAAGGCGCGGATGGACAAGATCCTCGGGCACGAGGAGATCCGCGCCATCGTCACCGCGCTGGGCACCGGGATCGGGGCGGACTTCGAGCTGGCCAAGGCCCGCTACGGCAAGACGATCCTCCTGGCCGACGCCGACGTCGACGGCAGCCACATCCGCACGCTCCTGCTCACCTTCTTCTACCGGTACATGCCGCAGCTCATCGAGCACGGGCGGGTGTTCATCGCCCAGCCGCCGCTCTACCGGGTCAAGGGCGGGAAGGAGGTCCGCTACGCCTACTCCGACGAGGAGCGGCAGGTGATCGTGCGGGAGTTCGAGGCGGCGGGGGCGAAGGTGGAGGTGCAGCGCTACAAGGGGCTCAGCGAGATGAACCCCGAGCAGCTGTGGGAGACGACCATGGACCCGCGCACGCGCACGCTCAAGCGCGTCGAGGTCTCGGAGGCGAAGGAGGCGGCCGACCGGCTCTTCGCCACCCTCATGGGCGAGGAGGTCGAGCCGCGCCGCCAGTTCATCGTGCAGTACGCCCGCGAGGTCCGGAACCTGGACATTTGAGCGCCCCCTGTTTCCGACCGAGGGTGCGGATCGACGCGCCGTCGGCCCGGCGCGGGCCCGTGGTCTGCTCCGGCTGCCGGGACGAGGTGGCGCCGCTGCGCGCCCCTGAGCGGGGAGACGTCGGCGCACCGGTGAGGGGAGAACCGTGGCCCTAGAGGAACGCATCATCGCCCGGGCGATCGAGGAGGAGATGAAGACCTCCTACCTCGACTACGCCATGTCCGTCATCGTCAGCCGGGCGCTGCCCGACGTGCGGGACGGGCTGAAGCCGGTGCAGCGCCGCATCCTCTACGGGATGCTGGAGCTGGGGTTGCGCCCCGACGCCCCCTACAAGAAGAGCGCCCGCATCGTCGGCGACGTCATGGGCCGCTACCACCCGCACGGGGACGCGCCGATCTACGAGGCGCTGGTGCGGATGGCGCAGGACTGGTCCTTCCGCTATCCGCTGGTGGACCCGCAGGGCAACTTCGGCTCCATCGACGGGGACCCCCCGGGGGCCCAGCGGTACACCGAGGCCCGCCTCAGCCGCCTGGCCATGGAGCTGCTGGCGGACATCGACAAGGAGACGGTGGACTTCGTCCCCAACTTCGACGAGTCGCTGCGCGAGCCGGTGGTCCTGCCGGCGCGCGTGCCCAACCTGCTCATGAACGGCGCCAGCGGCATCGCCGTCGGCATGGCCACGAACATCCCGCCCCACAACCTGGGCGAGGTCGTCGACGCCCTGGTGGCCCTCATCGACGACCCGGCGCTGCCCGACGCCGAGCTGCTGCGGTACGTGAAGGGGCCCGACTTCCCCACCGGCGGGGTCATCCTGGGCCGCGACGGCATCAAGGCCGCCTACACGACGGGCCGGGGGAGCATCACCGTGCGGGCCAAAGTGGAGATCGAGGAGCTGCGCGGCGGCAAGACGGCCGCCGTCATCACCGAGCTCCCCTTCATGGTGAACAAGGCCGCGCTCATCCAGCGCATCGCCGAGCTGGTCCGCTTGCGCAAGCTCAACGGCGTCACCGACCTGCGCGACGAGTCGGACCGGCGGGGGCTGCGCGTGGTCGTCGAGCTACGCCGCGACGTCAACCCGCAGATCGTGCGCAACCAGCTCTTCAAGCACACCCAGCTGCAGACGACCTTCGGCGCCATCCTCCTGGCCCTGGTGGACGGCGTGCCGCGCGTGCTGACGCTGCGGGAGCTGTTGGAGCACTACCTGGCGCACCGGCGCACGGTGGTCATCCGCCGCACCCGCCACGACCTGGCGCGGGCGGAGGCGCGCGCCCACATCCTGGAGGGGCTGCGCACCGCCCTGCGGCACCTGGACGCGGTCATCGCCCTCATCCGCAAGGCCCGGGACACCGCCGCAGCCCGCGACGGGCTGATGCAGACCTTCGGCCTCAGCCAGGCCCAGGCCGACGCCATCCTGGAGCTGCGGCTGCAGCGCCTGACCCGCCTGGAGCGGGAGAAGCTCGAGGAGGAGTACCGGCAGCTCCTCCAGGACATTGCCCGCTTCACCGAGATGCTGGCGGACGCCGACGCCCCGCGGCCCCGGCTGATCATGGCGGCCATCCGCCAGGAGCTGCTCGAGGTGAAGGAGCGCTACGCGGATGCGCGGCGCACGCGCATCCAGGCGCGCGAGGCGGAGGCGTTCGAGGCCGAGGACCTCATCCCCGACGTTGACGTCGTCATCACGCTGACGCGGAACAACTACATCAAGCGGCTGCCGCTGGAGACCTACCGGCTGCAGCGGCGCGGCGGCCGGGGGGTCGTGGGCGCCACGCCACGCGAGGAGGACGTCGTCGAGCACCTGGTGGTGACCACCACCCACGCCGTCCTCCTGATCTTCACCGACCGGGGCAAGGTCTACCGCCTGAAGGCCCATGAGGTGCCGGAGGGCGGGCGGGTGGCCCGCGGGGTGGCCCTGGTGAACCTCGTCACCATCGCCCCGGACGAGCGGGTGACGGCGCTCATCGCCCTGCGCTCCTTCGAGGAGGAGGGCGCCCTCTTCATGGCCACCGCACGCGGGCTGGTGAAGAAGACCGGGCTGATGGAGTTCATCCACACGCGGCGGGCCGGGATCTTCGCCATCACCTTCGAGGGGCCGGACGAGCTGGTGGGCGTGCGGCACATCCGGAAGGCCACCGAGGTAATCCTGGCCACCCGCCTGGGGCGGGCCCTGCGGTTCAAGGCCGACCTGGTGCGGGAGACGGGGCGGACCGCGCGCGGCGTGCGCGGCATCCGCCTCCGGCCGGATGACGCCGTCGTGGGGATCGCCGACGTCACCGAGGGGGAGGCGCTCCTCACCCTCACGGCGAACGGGTACGGCAAGCGCACGCGCTTCGGGCAGTACCCGCTGAAGGGGCGGGGCGGATTCGGCGTGGTGAACATCCGGCTCACCAAGCGCACAGGGCCGGTGGTGGCCGTGCGCGCCGTCGACGAGGAGGACGAGCTGTTGATCATCTCCGAGCGGGGCCAGGTGCTGCGCACCCCGGCCGCCTCGGTGCCGCTGGTGGGGCGGGCGGCGCAGGGGGTGCGCGTGAAGAAGCTGGACGAGGGCGACCGTCTGGCCGCGGTGGCGGTGATCTCGAAGGAGGCCTGAGCGCCGTGGAGCCGCGGCTGGCGCCGATGGGACGGAACGGAGACGGCCGTGCGGCGACGCCGCCGGGGCCCACGCTGGGCGCCTGGCTGCGGGCGCTGGGGGTGCTCTCGGCCACCGTGCTCGTCCACGAGGCGGCCCACGCGGTGGCGGCGCGCCGGGCGGGCGGGCGCGTCCAGGAGGTGGGCATCGGCTTCGGGCCGCGCCTGCTGGCGCGCGAGGTGGACGGGACCACGATCAGCCTCCGCCCCGTTCTCGTGGGTGGCTTCGCCGCCATCGACATCGAGCGCCTGCCGCCCCACCGGCGCATCCCCGTCCTGCTGGCCGGCCCGCTGGCCAACCTCCTGCTGGGCCTGCTCCTCCTCCCCCGCCGCATCAGCCCGGAGGTGCGGCGGGCCATGGCGGTGGAGCGCCGCCCCGGGGGCGCGCGGGGACCGCGCGTGCAGCTGGCGGGGATCGTCGGAGCGCTCGGGCTGCTGCTGCGCGCGGGGACGCCGGAGAGCCTGCGCGTGCTGGCCGCGCAGATCAACCTGAGCGTGGGACTGGCCAACCTCCTGCCGCTGGCGCCGCTGGACGGCGGGCACCTGGCGCTGGCGCAGATGGAGGCGCGAGGGGTCCCCGAGGTGGGCCGCCACCTCTTCCGCCACACCACCGCCGTCCTCTTCTTCTGGCTCCTCCTGCACATCTTCCTGAACGACCTCCGCCGCCTGCTGGGCCAGAGCGGATCGCCCTCGTCCTCCTGAGCCCCGGGCATCCGCAGGGCGATGCAGGTGCACAGTGGACCGCTGGTGCGGGGCGCGGTGGCCCTCGACCCGGGCACGGCCCTCCCACCCGAGTGGGACGCGTGGGCTGAAGAGCCGGCGCACCAGGTCGTCCTGACCGAGGACGACACGGTGGTCGGCGCCGTGCACGTGGCCCTGGTGAGCGCGGAGGAGGCGTGGCTCGAGGGGGTGCGCGTGCGGGCGGACCGCCAGGGCCAGGGCATCGGGCGGCGGCTTGTCGCCGAGGCGGAGGCGCTGGCGCGGCGCTACGGCGCCGGAGTGGCGCGCACGGCCGTCCCCGTCCATGAGTACGCGGCGCAGGCGGTGGCGGAGCGCGCCGGCTACCGGCCCGTCACCCGCGCGCAGGTCCGCGAGACCCGTCTCGGCGCCGGTCCCATCGATGTCCCCTACGATGCCCACGTGCGCCCGGCGCACCCCGAGGAGGCGGCGGCGATCGCGCGCCGCCTCCAGGGCGGCGAGACCCTGCGCGCGTGGGCGGGCCTGACCCCGCTGGGGTGGCGGTTCCGCACGCTGCTCGTCCCCATGGTGAAGGGGCTCGCCAGGGATGGCCGGGTCCTGCGCACCGGCGAGCCTGCGGGTCCCGTCGAGGGGGCGGCGCTCTTCGCCCTCCACCGCGACGCCGCCGTGGTCTGTCTCGTCGACGGTCCACCCTCGCACGTGGCGGCCATGCTCGGGGTGGTGGCCGAGCGCGCGCGGGCGCACCAGGTCCACCGCCTCGTCGTCTTCACGCCGGAAGGGCTCCCCCTGCCGCGCCTCGACGGGGAGTGGACGCCGCACCCCTGGTGTCCCGACGGCCTCCTCATCGTCAGCAAGGAGCTGTGAGGGGGGAGTCGCGAAACCTCTGCCTGCCGGGTCGGTGGTGGAGTCATGGGTGCGACGCTCCCCTTCGCCGCTCTCCGCTACCTCCACGATGCGTACGCGCGCGAGGAGACCACCCACGTGCGCGCCGTCGAGGGGGCGCGGGTCCAGCTGGCCTCCACGGTGCTCTTTCCGGGTGGGGGCGGGCAGCCGTCCGACCGCGGGTGGCTGCGCTGGGACGGCGGGGAGGCGGCGGTCGTGGGCCACGCGCATCCGGCGGTCGAGGGGGATCCGCCCTGGCATGCGGTGGCCGGCCCCGTGCCGCCGCCGGGCGCCACGGTGCAGGTCGTGGTGGACTGGGAGCACCGCTACGCGGTGATGCGCCACCACACCGCCCTCCACGTCCTCAGCGGGGTCGTCTACCATCTCTTTGGGGCCAGCGTGACCGGCGGCCAGATCTACCCGGACCGGGCGCGCATGGACTTCGCGCTGGTTGACCTGGACCGGGCGCGGGTCGAGGCGATCGAGCGCGAGGCCAACCGCATCATCACCGAAGGCCGCCCGGTGCGGGTGCGCTTCGTCTCGCGGGAGGCGTTCGCTCGGGAGGACCTGGTGCGGACGGCCCGCAACCTGGTGCCCGCGCACCTGGAGACGATCCGCGTCGTGGAGATCGAGGGGTTCGACGCCCAGGCCGACGGCGGGACC